>NZ_JACSWB010000140.1 GCF_016888135.1 Leptolyngbya sp. CCY15150 | reverse complement strand
CTTCGTCCAACGCCATTGGCTTGCACTTCTACCCCATCTGGGAAGCAGCTTCCTTAGATGAGTGGTTGTACAACGGTGGTCCTTACCAGTTGGTCGTATTCCACTTCCTGATCGGCGTGTTCTGCTACATGGGACGTGAGTGGGAACTGTCCTACCGCTTGGGTATGCGTCCTTGGATCTGCGTTGCTTACTCTGCACCTGTTGCAGCAGCATCTGCAGTCTTCCTGATCTACCCGATTGGACAAGGTTCTTTCTCCGACGGTATGCCCTTGGGTATTTCCGGTACCTTCAACTTCATGTTCGTGTTCCAAGCCGAGCACAACATCTTGATGCACCCCTTCCACATGTTGGGTGTGGCTGGTGTCTTCGGTGGTAGCTTGTTCTCCGCGATGCACGGTTCCTTGGTGACCTCCAGCCTGGTACGTGAGACGACCGAGACCGAGTCACAGAACTACGGTTACAAGTTTGGACAAGAAGAAGAGACCTACAACATCGTTGCGGCTCACGGCTACTTCGGTCGTTTGATCTTCCAATATGCCAGCTTCAACAACTCCCGCGCTCTGCACTTCTTCTTGGGTGCATGGCCCGTGGTCGGCATCTGGTTCACGGCATTGGGTATTAGCACCATGGCGTTCAACCTGAACGGTTTCAACTTCAACCAGTCCGTGATTGACTCTCAGGGTCGCGTCATCGGAACTTGGGCGGATGT
>NZ_JACSWB010000139.1 GCF_016888135.1 Leptolyngbya sp. CCY15150 | reverse complement strand
TTCAGATGCTCATACGGCTTATGAATCAATTTCGAGGAGTGCCTGCTACGACGCTACGAGAGTTTTCTTCTGCCTAGAGTCATTGAAGAGCGATAAGCATGACCCGTACAGGCGGATTGTTGCTGAGGTGTGGTTAGGAACATCGTTGCTCCCCCTTGGCACTGTTTTTGCAAAAGTGGGATACTCCCGGTATGTCCTACGCCAATTCCTGTTTGAAAATAGTCTGGGTGAACGAATGAGTGAGTTCTTTCAGGCCTTTGACCAAGTCTTGAATACGCCGTTTATCAATTTTGGTAACGCGTCTTTGACCCTAAGCGCGATCGCCCAGTTTTTCTTAGTGCTGCTAATTGCGCTGCTGTTTTCTCTGGGCTTTAAGCGCGTTTTTGCCAATCAAATCTTGAGTCGCATGGGGCTCAAGCAAGGCACCCGTGAGTCGATCGCCACGATCACCAGCTACAGTCTGGCCACGGTGCTTGTTTTAATCTTGCTGCAGGTCATGGGGGTCAACCTCGCTTCCCTAGCGGTTGTAGCCGGTAGCTTGGGCATCGGCATTGGCTTTGGCCTCCAGGATATCACCCGCAATTTTATTAGCGGCCTTGCCATGCTGGTGGAGCGAAAGCTCAAGGTGGGCGACTTTATCGAGTGGGAAGGGCTATCGGGCTACATTGTTGAAATTTCGCTGCGATCGACGATCATTCGCACCATTACCGAGCGGCACATTGTTATCCCCAACAGCAATTTAGTGAGTAACCAGGTGATTAACTGGACCTACAACAACTTCAAGGGCTGGGTGCCGGTTAATGTCAGCGTTGCCCACGAGAGCGACCCGGTTGTGGTGATTGAGGCGCTGCTCGATTCTGCCTATTTAGAAGAATCTGTTTCTTACCAATATCCACCGGAGGTATTCTTTACCGGATTTGGAGAAAATTCCCTGGATTTTGTGCTGTGGATTTGGGTGAATCGAGTTGACATTAAGCATAGAACCGAAAGCTCTCTGCGCTTCATCATCGATCAAAACCTGCGCCAGCACCATATTCGCCTTGCCTCGCCCCGCTACGATTTGTGGCACCGCAACCCCAATGTGGTGGTTCAATCATCGGTGGCCGACTATGAAGACCATGCCCATGTGCAGCAGGCAGTGCCGACCTTTAGCGAACATCCTTCTAAGCCTGTGGCGGTGAGAGATTTGCTGCAAAAAATTCCCTACTTTGCCAACTGCACGACGGTTGAGCTGCGCAAGCTAGTGGAAATTGGCCACCGCAAGCGTCTAGAGATGGGCGAAGTGCTTTACAATGTGGGCGATCCTGGAGATGCGTTTTACATTATTTTATGTGGATCGGTGGGGTACACCCTCCATGATCAAGATGCACCAACCATCATGGCGGAGGGCCAGTTTATTGGCGAATTTTCGCTGATGTTGGGCATCCCGCGAACCGTAACCATAAAAGCCCTGGAAGACACTACGGTATTTGCCATTAGCCCCCAGGGGTTCAAGCAGATTTTGCAGAGTCAGCCCCGACTTTACGATTTGATTGTCAAAGAAATGGGCCGCCATGAGGCAGAGCTAACCCAGCAAAAGCGCCGTCTACGAGAATTGGGATTAATTAACCAAGACTACGACAAAAATCCTGTGGCCTGGGTGCAAAAGCAGCTAGAAAAATTGTTTGGCCCGCCGCTCACCTAGCCAGACATTTAGCATTCGATCACATTCACCGCCAGGCCGCCACGGGAGGTTTCTTTATATTTTTCGTGCATGTCGCGGCCGGTGTCGCGCATGGTTTTGATCACCTTGTCGAGGTGGACGCAGTGCTGCCCGTCGCCTTTGAGTGCCATACGTGCCGCGTTGATCGCTTTGATGGAGCCCATGGCGTTGCGCTCGATGCAGGGCACCTGCACCAGGCCGCCCACGGGATCGCAGGTGAGGCCGAGATTGTGCTCCATGCCGATTTCGGCGGCGTTTTCAACCTGCTCTGGGGTGCCGCCTAGCACTTCGGTTAGGGCACCCGCTGCCATGGAGCAGGCTACGCCAACTTCGCCCTGGCAGCCGACGTCGGCCCCGGAGATGGAGGCATTTTCCTGGTAGAGCATGGCGATCGCCCCCGCTACTAGCAGAAACCGCACGATGCCGTCGTCGCTGGCCTGGTGGCAAAAGCGACTGTAGTAGTGCAGCACCGCTGGAATAATGCCCGCCGCGCCGTTGGTTGGGGCCGTGACCACCCGCCCACCCGCAGCATTCTCTTCGTTGACGGCCATGGCGTACAGGTTCACCCAGTCCATAATGCTGAGAGGGTCGGCGAGGGTGTATTCTGAACGATGCTTCAGTGTTTTATAAAGTTCGGCGGCGCGGCGCTTGACCTTGAGCCCACCCGGTAAGATGCCGTCGGTGTGACAGCCTTTCTTGACACAGGCTTCCATGACCTGCCACAGCCTTAGCAGCCCTTCCCGGATCTCGCCCTCGGTGCGCCATACTTTCTCGTTTTCGAGCGTTAGCTGGCTGATGGAGAGGCGATCGCGCTGGCACAGCTCCAGCAGGTCGCGGGCACTGTGGACGGCGTAGGGCAGCGACGAGTGATGCAACTGAAGGCGATCGAGACAGGCGGCGTGCTCATCCACCACAAACCCGCCGCCAATGGAGTAGTAGGTGCGCTGCCGCAGAATCTCAGCGGTTTTGCCAAAGGCCGTAAACACCATGCCGTTGGGATGGTAGGGCAAGGGTCGCCAGTGTAGCAGTAGGTCTGTTGTGTCGTGAAACGCGATCGCCTGCTGCCGCAGCACCCAGATGGATTGGGTGTTAGCGATGCGCTGCAGATGCCTGTCCATGAGGTCGGTGTTGACCCGATCGGGGGCCTCGCCCTCTAGGCCTAGCAGTACAGCGCGATCGCTGCCGTGTCCTCGCCCAGTGGCCCCTAATGAGCCATGCAGATCGATCTGGAGGCGCTCAACCTGGGGCAGTAGACCATCTGCGGCCAGTCCTTGGGCAAACCGCCGGGCGGCTTTCATCGGGCCAACGGTGTGGGAGCTGGAGGGGCCGATACCGATTTTAAAAATATCGAAGACGCTGGTAGACATGGGGAGAGAGGGGGATGGGGAGTAAGGTAGTTTTTGAGAAAGAAGATATCCCCATGTAGGGGGGCAGGCCTTGCGCCCTTGGAAGGACTCAAACTTCTCAGGTCGTTCCGTGTCCAGAATTGTCCTAGGTAGACATTTTGAATGTTGAGTTCAATCCTGACTATTCCTCGCCGTTGGGTTCCCGATGGAGGTGGCTTAGACCGGGGTTAGGGTTTTAGATGGATGGGTGGCTAGCCAGTCGCGCGATCGCTGCACGCCGCCAAAGGTATAGATATGAAAATGGTCGATGCGATCGCTGAGGCCATCGATCAAATAATCAGGAGTTTGCACCGTGAGGAGCTGGCCGAGCCGAGCCGACTGATGCCGTAAGCCTAGCAGGCTGGCTTTAACGCCACAGAGTTTGGCGAATTTTAGTAGCGTCGCCGGGCTGGTGGGGCCGGGAATGCCAAGGTAAATCGGCAGCGTATTGAACGATTCAATGCGATCGAGCCAGGCACGGACGCTGGCCACATCCAGCGACCACTGGGTCATCACAAACATATCGGTGCCGGTATCGCGGGCGTACTGATTTTTGAGGTCGAGGATGCGATCGCATTCCCCATCACCCAATACCGGCATACCCTCGGGATGACCAGCAATACCCACCCGCAGGCCATCGAACAGACCTGTTTCGAGGAGATCTAGCGTAGAGGTGAAGGGGCCGACGGGGCGATCGGGGCTGCCGCCGATGATCAGCACTTGGCGAATCTGGGCCTGATCGCGTAGGGCCGCGAGGTAGTCGGAAAGGTGGGTGCGATCGCGCATACTGCGGGCAGGCACGTGAGCGATCGGATCAAAACCCAACTGCCGCAGTTTCACCGCTTGTGCCACAACATCTCGATAGTCCGCTCCCGGTAGGTATGTGATCGAAACCTCTCGCACCGCTTGGGGCAGCTCTGAGACATCGGTCTTCGGCGTCACTTCGATGGAAAACTGCATGGCGTCAACCTATAAAATCATGAATCAGGTCAGAGCAGATCAGGGCTTCATGCTGAGGAAACGTCTGGGGTCAGTGTTGGGTACCTTCTTAGGACTATCAGTTCCCCCTCGATAAACGAGGATCACACCGATCGCCGCAATCACCAGGCCGACTGCATCGACCCAGGCGATTTGGTCATTAAACAGGAGGAATCCCAGCACGAGGGTTGTGGGCGGCGTCAGGTACATCAAACTAGCGACTCGGGCTGCTGTGCGGTACTCCAACAGTTTCAGCATCAGACCGTAGGAGCCAATGGACAGCACGACGATTAACCAACCTAGGGCAAACACGAACTGCCGACTCCACTGCAGGCTCAAGCCCTCGATCAACACTGCCAAGGGCCACAGAACGATCGCGCTGGCCACGGCCTGTACAAACAAACTCTGAATAACCGGCAAATTTTGCTCTGGCTGGGTGCGATTCAGGTGTCGTTGATATAGCGTCGCCACGGTCATGCTGGCCGCCGCCAAAAAGGGCAGCAGATACCCGATCGGCGCAACCGCTCCGGCCCCCTCCAGTTTGGTAATGACCACCAGCACGACGCCGACCAGACCGACTCCGGTGCCGCACCACTGCACCGGCGATATCGACTCGCCCAAGAGCGGGCCAGATAAAACACTGGTGGCCATGGGCTGCAACGCCGTGATCAGCGCCACAATCCAGGGTGAAACGCCCAGCGCGATCGCCCCCAATGCCGCACTGAGCCAAACGGCGTGGGCGAGCACACCCACGAAGGCAGAACGGGCGATCGCCGTCTTGCTATGAAACCGTAGCTTCCGACGATAGCTCAACCAGATCAGTAGCAGTATTGCCACTAAAACATAGCGAACAAACAACAGCGTGAATGGCCCCGCGTAGGGCAACCCATATTTTGCGCCAATGAAGCCAGAACTCCACAGCACAACAAACAGGAGTTCGAGTCCGAGAATTTGCATTCTGAATACCTCATTGGAGAGGGTGTCGCTCAATCAACCCCCAGACTGTGAAGGTTGCGATTGAGCAGAACCCCAGTGCAGAAATGTCGTGAGACCGAAAGCATCTACAGCAGAATGGTACTGAAATTAGCGTTTTGCGATCGCCGAAAGCTTTGATTTACCGTAGGGTACGGCCCACCAGCCTTACTTCAGTGCCATTCGCCTACAGCAGCTTCTCAACCACTGTGGCCGCGAGGGGCTTGCCGAAGTATTCCACCGAGACCTTAGTGCCGGGTTGAGCATAGGTCAGCGGCAGATAGGCGTACACCACGCAGCGCCCCAAACTGTAGCCATAGCCCGCGCTGGTGGCATAGCCCAGCACCTTACCGTCGGCAATCACGGGTTCTTTGCCCATCGCGATCGCCGACGGATCATCTAGCGTTACAAAGCAAAGTTTACGACTGGCGTAGTCCTGACGCTGTAGCAACGCTTCCTTGCCGATAAAGTCACCCTTCTGTGGCTTCACCGCAAAGCCCAAACCCGCCTCATAGGGGTCGTATTCCGTGTGAATGTCGTGCCCCCAAAACAGGAAGCCTTTTTCCAATCGCAGGGTTTCAAACGCTCCCAGACCAGCGGCGATCAGTCCGTGGGGTTGTCCCGCCGCCCACAGCGTATCCCAGAGCTTGAGCCCAGACTCCGTAGGAGCATAAATCTCCCACCCTTCTTCACCGACATAAGACACCCGCACCGCCAGCACCGGAATGTTGCCGATGGTGAGTTGCTGATTGGTGAAAAACTTGAACTTGGGCTTCGACACATCCGTTTGGGTCACGGCTTGGAGGATTGCAGGGGCTTTTGGCCCCCACAGGCCGACGCAGCAGTAGCTAGAGGAGACATCGGTGATTCGCACCGAACCGTCGGCAGGAAGATGGGCTTGCATCCAGGCGAGGTCGTGCCCGTGAACAGAGCCGCCCGTGACCACCCAGTATTTTTCTGCACCCAAGCGGCTCACCGTCAGATCGCACATGATGCCGCCGCTGGCATCCAGCATGGCGGTGTAGATCACCTTGCCTACGGGTTTGTCGATGTCGTTGGCGCAGAGGTTTTGCAGATAAGCCACCACACCCGGCCCCGTCACCTCAAATTTGGCGAAGGGGGTGAGGTCGTAGAGGGCCGCCTTTTCCCGCGTGGCGCAATGCTCTGCCCCCTGAATGGGTGACCAGTTCTTGGCTTCCCAGCCCTGGCGCTGAGGAATGGTGTACTGATTCAATAGATCCGCATTGGCCTCAAACCACTGGGGCCGCTCCCACCCGGCGCTGAAGACAAACTGGGCTCCCAACTCCTGCAAACGCGGGTAAAACGGACTGACCCGTAAGTCCCGTGAGTGAGTTTGTTGATCCAATGGGTGAATGATGTCGTACACCTCATCGTACTGCTGCGCCCCAGCGCGGGTGATGTAGGCGGCGCTTTTGCAGACATCAGAGAAGCGATTGATATCCATCTCGTGAATGTCGAGGCTGGGCACCCCGGTGGTCATCAGTTCTGACACAATTTTGCCAACGCCGCCACCGTGGGTGACCCACACCGCCTCGGCCACCCAAAAGCCCTTGGCTTTGCGAGATTCTCCCACCACCGAACCGCTGTCAGGGGTGAAGGAAAACATGCCGTTGATTTTGTAGGTCAGCTCCGCCCCTTCTAGGGCAGGGAACAGTTCTTTCGTCGATTCCCAGGCGGGGCCAAAGTGCTCTTCAGTGAAAGGGCGCACCGAGGGCATCACCGGTGCTTCGGCATAGGGCAAGATATTGTCGGGATCTAGCAACAGCGGCTCATGCTGATAGGAGCCAATGCCCCAGCAGTCGCCGTGCTGGCGAAAGTACATAGCGTGGTCTTGGTGCCGCACCATGGGATAGGTAACTTCCTCCGTCATCCCCGCCAGCTCAGGAATCGGCGCAGTTTTCACATACTGGTGCTGCACGGGAGTAAGGGGAATCACTTCGCCCACCATGCGTCCAATGCGTGGCCCCCAAATGCCTGCACAAACCAGCACCTTATCGGTTTCAATGCGGCCTTGGTCTGTGACGACGGCCTGCACCTGCCCGTTGACCACCTCGATATCCATCACCGTCGTGTGGCCGTAAAACTCAGCAGCACCAGCGTCTTTGGCATAGTTGGCCATCGCTTCCGCCGCCCGCAGGGCCTTGGCAATGCCGTCGGAGGGCACAAAATAACCGCCGAGTACTTTGGCTGTATCCATCAGAGGCACTTTAGCCTTCACGTCATCCGGCGTGAGTAGGCAGGCCCCGTCAACGCCCCATGCTTTAGCCCAGCCCAGCTTGCGCTGGAGTTCGGCCATGCGCTCTTCGGTGTAGGCCACTTCGACCCCGCCGACGGGGTAAAAGGCTGGGCCTTCCTCGGTGCTAAGTTGGCTGTACAGCTCGACGGTGTATTGAGCCAGCTTGGTCATGGTCTTCGATGAGTTGGTCTGAAACACCAGACCCGGTGCGTGGGACGTGGAGCCGCCTGTGGCGAAGAGCGGGCCTTGCTCAACCACGACAATGTTCTTCCAACCCAGTTTAGCGAGGTGATAGGTGGTGCTACAGCCGACGATGCCTGCACCGATGACAACGAGAGTAGCGGTGGATTTCATGGGGTCTCCGGTTGGGGTGATGGAGTGGGGGAAGACGAGTAGGACATGTTAGGCCATAGGTCACCCTTGGGTAATCTGTGGCCATAGCTAGGGCCGTAACGCGCTGCTAGGGCAATTTGGCTGACGATCTACGCTTCGACAAGCTCAGCTCAGCCTGTCGAAGCCCAAACATTCCTATCTACCCTTCTACTGCCTTAGCCACCATGCGCTGGAAGCGGTAGACGGTTTTCTCTAGCTCGGGGGAAAAGCAGCCGCCGTCGAAGTGGGGGGATTTACGACCTACCTGCATGCGCTCGATCATGTCGATGTCTTCGTCGTTGGTGTCTTTCCAGAGGTCGATGGGCAAGTGGCGCAGGGGTTCGTTTTCGGGGGTCATGGCCTCGTCGCCAACGAAGTAGAAGGTCATGCGCTCCTGGGTTTTGCCGGGGCTGAGGGGGTTGGCGGTAAACACCAAAAAGTAGTCGGGGTGAACGCCCAGCATCAGGTTGGGGAAGACAGTAATGTATTCGGCGACGGTGGTTTTTTGCTGAGCTTCTAGATTGGGGAAGGTGGGCAGCGATCGCCCCTCAAGCACTCCACTCTTGTAGAGCAGGCTGCCCTGGCCCACATGGGTATCACCGACGTCAAAACCAAAGTGATCTTCCATGCGGGAGCAGTTGTTGAGGGCGGGGTGAACCCAGCTCAGGTGATAGCTCTCGGAGAAGTTTTCCACCGCCAGCTTCCAGTTGGCTTTGCACTGTAGGGTGACCTCGCGGGGCTCGCGGCGCAGTTGGCTGAGGTCATAGTTAGACCAGCGTTCAATCACTGGCGCTAAATACTCCTCTAATGGAGGCGCGTCTCCAGAAAGGTTGACGAACACCAGGTCGAGCCACTGGTCGCAGCGAATGGCAGATAGCCCTTTACTTTCGCGATCGAATCCATCGTAGGCGTCCTTATAATAGCCGCCAAAGTGGGGCGTGCTCTTGAGGGTGCCGTCGAGCTTGTAGGTCCAGGAGTGGTAAGGGCAGCGCAGGTTGCCCTGCACATTACAGGACTTGTTGACCAACTGTAGGCCCCGGTGGCTGCAAATGTTGTGGAAGGCCCGCAAGGTGCCAGCGCGATCGCGCACCAGGGCGATCGGCATACCCGCCACCTCAGTCGGGTACACATCGCCCGGATTGGGGACATCAGACGCCAGGCCTACACATACCCAATACTGGCTAAACACGGTTGCTCGCTCCCGATTGAGATAGCGAGTGCTGGTGTAAGCCTCTGCCCCTAAGCCGGGGTGCCGATAGTTATCTAAGCTAATGACCGACAACTCGCGATGTATGCCCGCCGCCTGATGGATCTCAGAACGCTCCACAAGGGTCAAATCGGGCGGGGCGCTAACAATATTTTCCTGGGTCATAGTCCGCCTCAGCAGCTATATGGGTGGTTTTCAAGACGATTTTGCAGCGATCGCTCGGGCTAGAAACTCGGTCAAACCCATGAAGACAGTAAAAATCCTGTCTTCAAAACTTGTCACTACAAGTGGATAAACCACTTTTTAAGACTTGTAATTACAAGTTGATATGAACAATAGCGACTTAGAAAAAGCAAGATTGTTTTCTGTGTAACACTTTGAAAATTTCTAGGTCATGGAGTGATAACTATTCCCAGCATATAGCTTGGGATACATTGGAATACAAAGGAAGTTTTTGTGTCGAAGTATGAGAAAGCAAGCCTGCAGAAAATCATCTTTTGAGCAAAACATAGGATTTTCAAAACTTGTAGTGACAACGGTATCGAGCAAAACAGTTTCATCGTTCAGTAGATCCTATTCTCAGCGTCAATAGAGCTTACTGAGTTCTGGCTTTAGGCAGCTTGATTCGTTACAGATAGACGGGGCAGTCAGCCCTTAAACGATGCACTCTTAGCGCAGAAGCCTTACTAGATAAGGGGCGTGAATGCCTGTAACAATTCCGTTACAGGATGTCTTGGTTCCTTGACAAGGCTCCTGCGTTTATTGAAAGGTGATCACCTAGGCAGCAATAATTAGCGACCACAAAATATCAACCCTGCTAATCGAGCTGAAGGCCCTAGCTAGGGCCAACGAAACAGGTGCTGACTAGACCTTGCAAGAATGAGTCACTTGTCGGGGATGTTACGGACGCTTGTTGATGTACTAAGAGCTTGTTAACTCATGACTTCACCAGATTCAGGGCAAAATGGCCACCATGAGGAGCATCCCTTTGTGATGCCCGATCATGCGCCCACTCGCCATATCCTTCGCCGCCCTGGCGATCGCAATTTCACCTATAAAGGATTTGATTTTCACCCAGAGGTCTTTTTGGTCTCTGGGGGCTTAGTTATCCTGTTTGTATTGTTTACGCTGCTCTTCCAAGATCCTGCTACATCAGCCTTTGGGGCAATCCAGTCCTTCATTTCGGGCACGCTGGGCTGGTTCATGATCCTGTCTGTTAGTTTCTTTTTGCTTTTTACGGTCTACATTTCTCTCACCAAATTGGGCAGTGTGCGTTTGGGCGGGCCCAACGCCAGGCCGGAGTTTCCCACCTTCGCCTGGATTTCCATGCTCATGAGCGCTGGCATGGGCACCGGCCTAATGTTCTGGAGCGTCGCGGAGCCGATTTACCACTTCCAAGACCCGCCCGTGATTGTGGGGGCGATCGAGCCCAATACCGCCGATGCTGCCCGGCAGGCGATGGGTATCACCTTCTTCCACTGGGGCCTTCACGCCTGGGGCATCTACGCTTTAGTGGGTTTGTCCCTGGCCTTTTTCGCCTTCAACTGGGGGCTACCCCTGACCATCCGTTCGGTGTTTTACCCGCTGCTGGGAGAAAAGATTTACGGCTGGCAGGGCAACGCGATTGACGTTCTGGCGGTGGCCTCCACCCTGTTTGGACTGGCGACTTCTCTGGGCTTCGGCGTCCAGCAGGCGAATGCGGGCTTGAACTTTTTGTTTGGTCTGCAAATTAGCACTCCAGTGCAGGTGGGGCTGATTGCAATCATTACCGGCTTTGCCACTGCCTCGGTAGTGTCGGGGCTGGGGAACGGGGTACGCCGCCTGAGCGAACTCAACATGATTTTGGCTGCGGTGTTGCTGGTGTTTGTGCTGCTGGTGGGACCAACTGTCTTTATTCTCAACACCTTCGTTCAAACGACCGGCTACTATCTGGCCGCCCTGCCCACCATGAGCTTCTGGACTGAGACGTTTAACGATGCCGGCTGGCAGAACGGCTGGACCGTATTCTACTGGGGCTGGTGGGTATCTTGGGCACCGTTCGTGGGCATTTTTATCGCCCGCATCTCTCGGGGCCGGACTGTGCGGGAATTCATCCTCGGGGTGCTGCTACTGCCGACCGCTCTAACCTTCCTGTGGATGTCGGCATTTGGTGGTACGGCCTTGAATATGGAGTTGACCGAAGGCACTGCCGGCATCATCAGCGCCGCTGTGGGCGAAAATGTGGCTACGGCCCTATTCGTGATGCTGGAGCAGCTCCCCTTAACCGGCATTACCTCCTTCGTCGGCATCATCCTAGTGGTGGTCTTCTTTGTCACCTCCTCCGACTCCGGTTCCCTGGTAGTGGACAGCATTGCCTCTGGCGGCAAGCTTGAGTCACCGGTGCCTCAGCGGGTTTTCTGGGCCGTGCTTGAAGGGGTGGTGGCTTCGGCGCTGCTGCTGGGCGGTGGTCTGTCGGCTTTACAAACGGCTGCAATCAGCGCGGGGTTGCCCTTTGCGTTGGTGCTGTTGGTCATGTGTTACAGCATCTACAAAGGGTTGAGCTACGAGCACGACGTGGTCAACGAGAAGCGCAAGCTGATAGAGGCTGAGGCTGCTGATCGCGCGATCGCCCGCTAGTTGTGTCAGCCCAAAGCAGATATCCCGTATAGGGGCGCAGCATGCTGTGCCCCTGCCCATCGGGGGCGGGCCAATATTTTTTACCCTTTTCGCCTCTTCTTACCCTTTTTGCTAGGCCTTTTGGCTAGGAGTGTATTGTCATGGCGCAGCATTTTGATGTGATTGTGATTGGAGCCGGTGGCGTTGGCAGCGCGGCGGCCTATTATTTGTCAAAGGCTGGGAAAAAGGTGCTGCTGCTGGAGCAATTCGAGATAGATCATCAGAACGGCAGCTCCTACGGCTATTCCCGCGTGATTCGCTACACCTATGACAACCCCATCTACGTAGATCTCATGCGGGACGCCTACCCCCTGTGGTTTGCCCTGCAAGAGGAGGCGGGGGAGCAACTGTACGTGAAAACCGGCGGACTCGACTTTGGCAGTCCTGAGACCGACACCTTCCGGCGGATGAAGGCCAGCCTGGATGCCGCCGAGCTGGACTACGAGCATCTCGACAAAGCCGACATAGCCGAACGGTATCCCCAATTTGCTCTGGATGACGGTATGGAGGGGTTGTTTCATGCCGACACGGGGCTGCTGAAGGCCTCTCGCTGCGTGCTGTCCCACATTCGCTTGGCCCAGGAGCGGGGCGCAACGGTGATTGATCAAACCCCAGTGCTGACAGTGACCCCAAGCGAATACGGTGTTGAGGTTGTGACTGAGGGGGAGACATATCACTGCGATCGCATCATTCTCACCGTCGGTAGCTGGGCCAAAGGTCTGCTTGCCCAACAGGGTATCAACCTGCCGCTGAAAATCATGCCCTGCCAACTGGGGTTCTACCAGCCCGGCACCCCTGCCGACTTTGAGCCCGGCAAGTTTCCGGTATTCTTTGCCCACATGAATGGCCCCTACGGCGAAATGCCCTACGGCATTCCCCATGAAGACCCCAGCATTGGTCTCAAAATCACCACCTTCTACGGCTGGGATACCGTCGAGAAACCCAGCGAGGTTGACTATACTCCCAGCCAGGACTGGACTGAGCGCATCCGCGACTTTGCCCGTCAGTACATTCCCGACGCTGCTGGGCCGCTGATTTCGACTCGCCGCTGCCTCTACACCCTCACCCCTGACAAAGACTTTGTGATTGACCAGCATCCCAATTATCCTCAGGTGGTGATCGGGGCAGGATTCTCAGGGCACGGATTCAAATTCACCACCCTGATGGGCAAAATGCTGTCGGATCTCGCGATTGAGGGACAGACACCTCACAACACTAGTCTGTTCAAGCTGTCGCGCTTTCAGCCGGTTGCCGTGTAGCGGTACTGTCCCTGGTGATGCTGCCCTGGGAGTGCTCAAAATGTAACGATAGAGCACGATAGAGCAGTAGCGTGACCCGTGGGGTTTGGGGATATCAGTCAGGCTATGCCTGCAATCCCTGTTTGAGCCCCGAATCCCACGCCCACGGCTAGAGCGCGTGGGCTGGTTGACTTACAAAACTTGAAGACCCTCACCCCAAACTCCTCCCTTAGGGCGGTAGAGGGGCTTTAAAGACACCTGAAACTTGTCTTGATCCCCCTCGCCCAGAAGGTTTTGGGGAACGAGGGGATCAGATTTGTCAGCTAATCAAGGGCGTGGCTCACGTTCGTAGCACTACCCCAAATCCAATTCACCGATCTTAGGGACGTAAAAACATGCTTTATCTCTTAACTCTCCTGTAAGATGCCAGAAGTAATGATCAGATCATGACTTTTTCTATGGTTTCCACTGGACAAGAGGCCGGGCAACCTCTGCATGTTTTCATCTCAGAGCAACTCAAGGAAAAAATTGAGACCGGGGCCTACGAGCCCGGTGAGCGTTTGCCCAGCGAATTTGACCTAGGCGAAATGTTTGGGGTGAGCCGCACCACGATTCGCAAGGCAATCTCCAGCCTGATTCAACAGGGACTGGTGACCACCCAGCGGGGCAAGGGAATTTTTGTTACCGACCCGCATAAAATCAGCTTCTCGATAGCTAATCCACTGCTGTATTTTGATGTGGCTTTAAAGCAGCAAGGCTACACGAGTCGGGTGCAGTCGCTACGGTTTCAGCGTATCCCGGCTTCGGCAGACATCAAGCGCAAGCTGGATCTGAGCGATCAAGATGCCCAAGTTTACTGGCAAGAAAAAATATACTACGCCGATGATACCCCCATCGCCCTAGATATCACCTATTACCCCGATGCCACCGGGCAGGCTCTGTCCGAGCCGCTGTGCCAAGGGTTTACCTACAGTACCTTGGTCAAGCATGGCATTCACCTCATGGCGGCTAAGGTCAGTCTGGAGAGCATTCCCGCCACCTACAAGCTGAGCGAATATTTGGCGGTACCCTTGGGGCTGCCGCTGCTGGTACTTAACTATGTAGCCTACCAGAGCGATTCCCAGAAGAATATTCGTTCTGAAGCGGTTTCCGAACGCTGTGGGAATCGCCTGCCTGCGGTGTGCGGTAAAACCCTTTCTCGCTCCGACTGGACGTGCTACACCGCCGAGATCGAAGTTGATCACCCTGACTTCAGTTCTCTAGCAGAACTGCCGTAGCGGTTTCTTTCTCAAACTCAGCAAACACCTTTGCCTAGTCTAAAGGCAGACGGCGTCATAGTATCCTAGGCTCTGTTTTAAAACCTGCTAAACCCCTTGATCTTTCGTAGGAAAGAATCAGGGTTTGGATGAGCTTTAAAACACGCCCTAGCATGATTGCTGAGTGCTATATCCCAAGATCTATCATTGCCGAAGATATTTTTTTGTTATTCAGATGCAGGGACTAGGCTTGATTTTATCCTGTAGAGGCTGCTTAAGATATTTTGGTAAAATCATTTCACTAGGAATCTGGCGATTATCTCAAGTGACGTCTATCAACCATTACTCGATAAATTTCAGTAACTTGACCTTAACGTTGTCCTGATTCACATATTTCGCTGAGGTTGCTTCCAATCGCTGTAACTGCCCTAATGCTAGTCCGCATGGAAAACCGTATTTTGCCTGCACGCGATTGCTCCCCTCCTGCAACGCGGCGCGCGATCGCTCCATAAAGTCAGGCAACTCGTATTCTGCTTCAGATTCTAAATACTGCTTGACCACTAACGAGGGAGAGTAGCAGGTTTCGTGAGTGCCATCGGGCCACTCTATTTCAAACCGTATTTCGGGCACGACGGAACGCTCCAACTTTGTAACAGGACATCATGCTTTTGCATTGTATAGCAAAGGTAGGAAGAGTAAAACCAAAACATGAACTGCTCTAACCGACATGTTCGACGCTACGACAGGAAGAGCGCGATCGCCATCAGGCACCCCTAGTGATTTCGATAGGTTTAGTACGGTAGTCTTCGAAGAAGCCACCTTTTTCGTACTATCTATCCTGTTCATCAGGCTAGACTCCGAGCTTGTGTAACTTAAGATACAAAAGAAACCTTGGGTTGGCTTCTAATCTACACGTTAGAGTTAAGCCTAAGACTGATATTCAAACGTAATCAGGAATTTCAACATCCACCTCATAGAGTGACTCTGCCCAATAGACTTGATTTTTTCTATCACGGGCATGACTTGTGATCTGGGTTTTCCGGTAGCGTTACGTGTAGTCATTACGTGGCCTATCCTCAGGGGGAAGCTAGTTCGATGATCTATATTGTCTGCCCTTCGCGGCTACAGCAGGGAGATGTGGGCAATCGGTCTATCGTCAGTTACCCGTGAGGTCTGAAGCATCTTAGCTTATCTAATTCAATAATAGGGAAGAACTCATGCCAGAAGTAACGAAGCCTGCACACCAAACCGGTGATTTTCTTGTTGATTATGAAGAGAAAGTCTTTCCTGATGTGAAGGCGGAACCCGGTGAAAAAGCGTTAGTTACCTTTCATACGGTGGCGTTTGAGGGATCGATTGGCTTAGTTAATTTGCTACAAGCCACCCGCTTACTTCGGAAGGGGTTTGAAACGTCTGTGTTGCTCTATGGGCCAGGGGTAACGTTGGGTGTACAGCGTGGGTTTCCAAAGCTAGGCGATGAAGCCTTCCCTGGACATATGGCCATGAATAATCAGATCGTTAAGTTTATGGATGAGGGTGGTAAAGTTTATGCTTGCCGCTTTGCATTGCAGGCGCTTTATGGTCATGGAGAACCGTCTTTGATTCCTGGTATCACGCCGATCAATCCCCTGGATGTGTTAGATATTGTACTCTTGCACCGCAAAGAAGGCGCATTTATCCTGGATACTTGGACGATGTAACGATTCTTCAGCGATCGCACTGGGGTTGAGAAGCATCCTGTGGCGATCGCTGAAAACTCTGGTACAGGTTTGTTTAAGCCATATGCTTTAACGTTGATTACCTGTTGACTATCGGTTCATTAACCTTGACCGGCTCATTGGCCGGAGTGAAAAGAGATAACGGTTTTAACTCTTGACTTGTTATCACAGTCCATGCCCAACCGCCAAACGTGACCATGATTGACTACTCGCGCACTGTTCGTGCTGCTGCTGCTCAGATTTCCCCTGTGCTTTTTAGCCGAGAAGGAACCGTTGAAAAAGTGTTGGGGGCGATCGCTGAGGCGGCCCAACAGGGAGTTCAGTTGATTGTTTTCCCCGAAACGCTGGTTCCCTACTATCCTTACTTCTCGTTTATTCAACCGCCCGTCTTGATGGGTAAAGCGCACATGCAGCTATACGAGGAGGCGGTTGTCGTTCCTAGTCCTACAACGGTTGCGGTTGGGCAAGCGGCTAAGCGCTATGGCATGGTTGTTGTATTGGGCATCAATGAGCGGGATGGCGGATCGCTCTACAATACCCAACTGGTGTTTGATGCCGATGGCGATCTTGTCCTGAAGCGCCGAAAAATTACGCCAACCTACCACGAGCGGATGGTTTGGGGGCAGGGTCATGGGGATGGATTGCAGGTCGTAGACACTGCGGTTGGGCGATTGGGGGCGTTGGCCTGTTGGGAACACTATAATCCATTGGCGCGCTATGCCCTCATGGCCCAGCACGAACAAATTCATTGCGCTCAGTTTCCAGGCTCCTTGGTGGGCGACATTTTCAAGGAACAGATCGAGGTTACTATCCGCCATCATGCGTTGGAAGCGGGATGTTTTGTGGTGAATGCGACGAGTTGGCTCTCGCCGGAGCAAATTCAACAGGTGACCACCGACACGACCTTGCAGCGGGCGATTCAGGGCGGTTGTAATACGGCCATCATTGGCCCGGAAGGCAATCATTTGGCTCCTGCCATCACTGAGGGAGAAGGCTTGGTGATTGCCGATTTAGACTTTTCGTTGCTCATCAAGCGCAAACGCATGATGGATTCTGTGGGGCACTATTCCCGACCGGAATTGCTGCAACTGTACGTTGATCGGCGATCGCAGCCTACTATGGTTGACCATCCGTTTCCCATGCCCCCCACTGGAGAGGATGCGGGACTGATGAATGGGGCAGATGCGTTCCCCAACGGTTCACCCACCTCGCCGGCTTCTCCACCGATTGTCACGTGAGCGCCGATCTTGATGTTTCTGATTTCATTGCAGATTAGGACAATCGCTCGATAGTTACTCTTTTTGCTAACCCTGACGGCTGGGCTCAACTGATATGGATAAACAACAGTTACTGGTGGAACTGCAATCGAAGGGGTTGCAGCTTGCCGAACAAACGTCCGGGGCGGCGGGACGTAAAGGCGGGGCTGGCCCATCGGATCATAAGGCGATTGTGGTTGATGGCACGACGGTCATGGTGCCGGTCTACACGGGCACGGCGGCGGTTTCCCCGTATCGCCTTAGCGCGGCGGTCAACAGTTCCCCCGTGGTGCCCAGTGAGGAGGTTCAGCCAACCTTAGAATGCCATGGGCAAGCGATCGCCTCGGTTCAGTTTCCCAAGCAGCCGAAATTCTATGGACTCCAAACGGCTGACGGCATCCCCTACTGGAAAATCGCCCTGCTCCATAGCCACGACGTACTGGCAACAACGGTACTCCAGACCTGCATGCGCTACAATGACCGCGCCACCGCCTGTCAGTTTTGTGCGATCGGGCAATCCTTAGCCGCCGATCGCACCATTGCCCGCAAAACACCGGATCAATTGGCTGAAGTAACCGAAGCGGCGGTGCGGCTCGATGGGATCAAGCACGTGGTGATGACCACCGGCACCCCCAATACTCCCGATCGCGGTGCCGCTTATCTAACGGAATGTGCGCGGGCAATCAAAGCGCGGGTCGATATTCCCATCCAGGCGCAATGCGAACCCCCAGCGGATTTCAGTTGGTTTGAACGGATGAAGGCGGCCGGTATCAATAGCCTGGGAATGCACCTAGAGGCCGTTACCCCCGAGGTGCGCGATCGCATTATGCCTGGGAAAGCCACTGTTTCGCTGGAAACCTATTTCGAAGCCTTTGCCGCAGCGGTACAGGTCTTTGGTTGGGGACAGGTTAGCACCTATCTCCTCGCCGGTTTGGGGGATAGCCTCAATGCCCTGGTGGACACCAGCGATCGCCTCATTCAGCTAGGCGTTTATCCCTTCATTGTCCCCTTTGTACCCATCACCGGTACCCCGCTGGAGGATACTGCCCCGCCCGATAGTGAGTTTATGTATCGCCTCTATCAAGAGGTTGGGCAACGGCTCAAAAATGCAGGACTATCCTCCCAAGATGTCGAAGCTGGCTGTGCCAAGTGTGGGGCCTGCTCTGCCTTATCTGCCTTTGAAACATAGACCGTGGGTTCGGAATGCATTGGAGATTGAATCCGCCCTCGGGCGATCGCTGTTGACCTGTTAATGTGAATTCTGGGATGGCCAACCATGACTCGATCTACCTATCGATTTGAGATTGCCAAAACCGCCACCGAAATGCGGGAGTATGCCGACCTGCGCTACCAAATTTTTTGTCAAGAACAGAAGCTATTTCGCGGCAGTGATTGGGATGACATTGATGCGATCGCCTATCCGATTGTGGCGCTTACCTCCGTTCAGAGTGTGTATGAACCCTACCTGGCTCCCTGGGAACAGGTGATTGGGGTTGTCCGCATCTACGAACCGGAGCCAGGGCTGTGGTATGGCGGTCGGCTAGGCGTGCATCCTACCCATCGTCGGGGCTGGCGGATTGGGAAAGGTCTGATCGAAAAGGCGGTGATGACGGCCAATACTTGGGGCTGCGAACGGTTTTTGGCCACAGTGCAGTTGCAGAACGTGCGCTTTTTTCAACGGCTACATTGGGATTCACTGGAGGAAATCGATATCTGTGGGCATCCCCATCACCTCATGCAAGCTGATTTGGACTATTATCCGGCCAATGGTGAGCCTCGTCCTCAAGGACTGCCTCAAGTGCTTGAGGTGGCATAGGTATGGATGATGCTAGGCAATTGCCCCGTTTGGTGGAGCAGTTACGCCACTCCCTTGGCATTCAGCAGAAACAGGATATTCAACTGGCGGCGCAGTATTTCCGACCGGGGACGCGATCGCTTGAGTCGTTGTCTGGTGCCTTCGGCGGGCTGGAGCGTTCGGCCGATCCGCCTGTTTTGTTGGGAGATGACTGCGCGGCCATTTGGCAGGGCGATCGCCATCTTTTATTCGCCGCCGAGGGAATGCTACCCAGCTTAGTGGAGGCGGAGCCTTGGTTTGCTGGATGGTGTGCGGTGATGGTCAATGTTAGTGATATTTACGCCATGGGCGGGCATCCCATTGCGATCGTGGATGCCCTGTGGTCACCATCGCCGGCAGCCAGTCAAGAGCTATGGACGGGGCTACAGGCCGCCGCTGCCGCCTACGGCATTCCGGTTGTGGGCGGACATACCAATTGCCACAGTCCCTATGCGGCTCTGTCTGTGGCGATTCTGGGGCAGGCGCAGCAGTTGATCACGAGCTTTCATGCCCAAGCCGGAGACGTGCTCTTGATGGCGATTGATCTCCGCGGTCAGCCCTTTAAACACTATCCGTTTTGGAACGCGGCGACGACGACCGACCCGCAGCGGCTACGCGATGATTTATCCTTACTTCCAATAGTGGCAGAACAGGGCTGGTGCGATGCTGGGAAAGATATCAGCATGGGGGGAGTATTGGGAACGGCCCTGATGTTGCTAGAAACCTCTCAGTGTGGCGCGGTGATTGATCTAGAGGCGATTCCCCGCCCGCCATCTTTGGATGTATACCCGTGGCTTCACCATTTTCCGAGCTATGGGTTTTTGCTGAGTGTGCGCCCCCATCAGGTGGAACGAATCCAGGCTCAGTTTCATGGACGCGATCTGCACTGTGAGGCGATCGGGCGGGTGGACGATAGCCAACAACTGACGTTAACCTGGGGCGCTGAGACGGCGATGTTGTGGAATTTAGTAGAGCAGCCCTTGACCGGTTGGGCACCGTCAGGCGATCGCTAATGGGCCGTTGTCCGGCGTTGTATTGACGACCAGGGTGGGATGAATCAAACCTAATGCTGCTAAACCCTTACCGGCCTTCTGCATCGGTCTGCTCTCGCTCAACGGGGGGACGGAAACAGAAACGATTCAAACCTCTAGCCACCCATGACGCATCAGTTCATATACGGCCTGTACACGCGTTTTGACGTTCAGTTTTGCCAGCGTATTATTGATATGAAATTTGACGGTGCTCTCACTGATATGAAGCTGTCCGGCAATTTCGCGATCGCGCAACCCTTGGGTCAGTAAGCACATCACATCATGTTCGCGGGACGATAGCATTTTCTGGGTGTTTTCCCCATCATGGATGCCCCAGGTATTGCCCTCTAAGACGGTCATAATCACCTCCCGTAGAACAGTGGAGTCTGTATCTAGGCTGATTTGGGCGACAACGCCTTGGGGATAACGGGGACTGCCCATGGAGGAAGGATGAACCCAAATGACGCGATCGCTCCCCTGGATCTGATCGGGCTGATCTGTAATGAGTGGAATGGATGGATCTGGCACGGTTGACAGGGCAAACCCTGCAGTCGTGACCATTTGGCTAAAGGCACATTGCAAAACGGCCGAGCGACATTCGACCCTAACGTATCCGTTGGTGGCGGGCTGGCTGTAGGGCAGTTTTAGGGTAATCTGCACGACTTTACTCAACGTCCCTACCGTGGTTGTTAGAGTGCCACCCAAACTAGCAATTGCCAGTAGGATCGGTCTAAACGAGGATGGAACGGCCGTTGTGTTTCCTGGTTGCTCCCGTTGGGTCGATCCAGCATCGCTAGAAAGGGGGATGTCGCCGTCATGGGTCGTGACGACTAGAGCATCGGCGGACACGATCGCATCTAGGGTGACGACATCCGTGGAGTAGGTCAAACTACAGGTGGTGCAATCGAGCGGCTGAACCAACTCCGTAAACTTGATGAAGAGGTAGGTGAGCGATACGTCGAGCGATCGCTCGGTTCCAACCAACTTGAGGGGAATAAGTCCCAACAGTTTGGCGAGATAATCGGACAGCATGGGAGATTGTAGGGCAGATAGCCCTTGCCCTGCGAGGTGCCAGGTTTGCTGGACTTGCTGAAACTGGAGCGCGCTGCCCAAGGAAACCGTCACCGTGGTACAAAGACTGAGCAATATTTCTAGGAATTCAGGCGCAAGGGCTTCTCGGCTAAAGACGGCCAACACTCCAATCACCGTGTCGGATGTTGCCAGGGGATAGCCGGCGAAGCCCCGGAGTTGATGCTGGAGCGCCCATTCGCGATCGCGCAGCCACGGCTCATCTAGGAGATTATTGCTAAGAAAGGAAACTCGATTCTGGGCAATTTTCCCGACTTTGAACGCCCCCATGGGAACGGTGCTGAATGCCCCATCGGTGCGGGTGTAGAGGCCAGCCGAACCAATCATTTTGAGATGTGTACGATCGGGCTCTACTAACCAAATGCGTGCAAGCGCACAGTTGAACTGATTGACCAGCCCTTGAGTGACACGGTTGGCGATCGCCCTAGTATCTAGACAAGCGTAGATATCTTGAGCAATCTGATTGGCCCGCTGCAACTCGAACATGAGGCGCGGTGCATTCAGGCAATCCACAACAGAATCGGACACAGGTACCCACATCAAACAGAGTTCACTCTATTGAGCCGCAAGGTGGGAGTCGGTTTCTGTGTTGAATGCCACAAAGTAGATGCGATCGCGCTGCCTACATATAGTAATGATAGGATCGTGCGGTGCTACAACAGTCTCTCCACGACACATTTACCCCTAACGATTTCACCAGGGTTCTATCTTTCAGTCTATTGGTGGCACATCCATTTCTATCGCGGCTGAGGGGCTGAATCGCTGAACGGTCTAGCCTTTGAACACGATCAAGGAACCAAGGGACCGCGATCGCCATTCTTTGTCAAAACATCGCTGGATGCGGCCCTTCCTGTCCTTACCGCTAAACCTGTTCAGTGTGTATTCAAAGATACAGGACGGCAACGAAGCTAATCCTACTGTGCAGAAGAAGCGCAACATCCAGAGTCTCGTCGTCCAGTGTTGCGCCTTGTTTGGCATCATATCGCAGTGAACCTAAGTGAACCTGTTGCTGGGAGGCAACGTCACCCATGACCACCCATTACTCAGTTGCTATTGTTGGTGGAGGGCAGGCTGGCCTGGCCGTAAGCTACTATCTCAAGCAAAACGGCATTGATCATATCCTGTTCGAGAAACATAAGATTGGCTATTCCTGGCGATCGCAACGATGGGATTCGTTTTGCTTGGTCACACCCAATTGGCAATGTATTTTACCGGGCCATCCCTACTCTGGTGATGACCCCCACGGTTTTATGCAGCGGGATGAAATTGTTCAGTACATCGAAAGCTATGTGGCGGTCTTCAATCCTCCAGTTAAGGAAGGCGTTGCTGTCCATCATTTGTATCAACAGGGGCAAGGCTTCGGGCTAGAAACCAGCATTGGACATTTCACAGCCGATCAGGTTGTTGTCGCGACGGGCGGCTATCATCGACCCAAAATTCCTGCCCTCTCTCAACGCTTTGCTCCGGAGATCATACAAATTCATTCATCAGAGTATAAAAATCCGGAATCCTTACCCGACAAAGGTGTTCTTGTCATCGGAACCGGACAGTCGGGCTGTCAAATCGCAGAAGATCTCCATCTTGCCGGTAAACAAGTCCATCTTTGTGTGGGAGGGGCTCCCCGTTCTCCTCGAACGTATCGAGGTAAGGATGTAGTTGCCTGGCTAGATGAAATGGGCTACTACGACCTCTCCATCGATCAGCATCCAGATAAGCATAAGGTACGAACAAAAACAAATCACTATGTGACTGGACGAGGCGGTGGACGAGAGATTGACCTGCGGCATTTTGCCCTAGAGGGAATGCAGCTCTACGGGCATCTCAAGGATATTCAAGGGAGTTGCCTTACCTTCCAGCCCAACCTCAAACAAAACTTAGATGCGGCTGATGCCGTAGCCGAAAGCATCAAGCGAACCATTGACGGATTTATTGAGAAGCACCATATTGAAGCGCCAACCGAGCCGCCCTACCAACCGGTATGGGAGCCTCAGATGGAGCAAACTGAACTGGATTATCAATCTGCCAATATTGGTGCGGTGATCTGGTGTACCGGCTATACCATGAACTATGAATGGATTGATATTCCGGTGTTCGATGGTAAAGGATATCCTGGACATGAGCGTGGGGTCACCGTTGTGAGAGGATTATATTTCTTAGGATTGCCGTGGCTCTATACCTGGGGGTCGGGGCGTTTTTCGGGGATTGATCGAGATGCAGCGTATCTGGCAGATTGTATCATAGCTAAGCAGCGAGTCGCCCAACCGAAAAATTCTGATGGGATCAACCAGGTTGCTCTTGGGTCGTAGCGTGTTCAGAGTTTAAACTGCTGCCTTAGGGCTGATTGTGGATTGGTTTTATCCTACAAAACCATGATTAACACACCGCAATGTGCTAATCATTATTTTTATTACCTTGCTGATTAATGATGCGAATTGCTCTGCTCACCTATTCCACTAAGCCACGCGGTAGTGTGATCCATACCGTTGAATTGGCAGAAGCTCTAGCGGCGCTGGGGCAAGACGTATGTATTTTTGCCTTGGATAAGGGTGATGGAGAACTGTATCGAGCGATCGCCTGTGACTATCAATTGGTGCCCAGTCAGCCCGCCCCACCGACTATCGATCGCCTCATCCAGCAGCGGATTCAGGACTATGTCGATTTTTTCCAAGCTTGTTTTGAGCGCGGTGATGCTCCTTACGACGTCTATCACGCACAGGATTGCATTAGTGCGAACGCGCTGATTATGCTGCGATCGCAGGGATACCCGATTTCCCATATCCTGCGAACGGTTCATCATATTGAAGACTATAACAGTCCTTACCTACAACACTGTCAGGAAACATCTATTCAGTTGCCCGATCGCTGTCTTTGTGTGAGTCGTCATTGGCAGCAACAGCTAGAAGCGCGCTATGGTTTAGATGCGCCACTCATGGTGAATGGTGTCAATACCCGTCGCTTTAACGGTACTGTAAACGGTACTGAATCCGGCTTGAAAGAACGCATGGGGTTATCCGGTTATCCTATTTTTTTAACCGTAGGGGGGGTTGAGCCGCGTAAAAATTCTATTCGTCTTCTCCAAGCATTTGCTCATGTGCTGATGGACTATCCCCACTCGCAGTTAGTGATCGCTGGCGGCATGACGTTGTTTGACTATGCTGATTATCGGGACGCATTTTTTGCCGAGGTTGAGCGACTGGGAATCACCATTGGGCGATCGCTGATCTTGCCAGGGCTGATCCCCGATTGCGATATGCCTGTACTCTACCGTTGTGCCGATACGTTTGTGTTTCCATCGGTTAAGGAAGGCTGGGGATTAGTCGTCATGGAAGCGATCGCCTCTGGGGTTCCAGTGATTACAGCTAATTTTCCCCCCTTCACTGAATTTCTGTCCTCGGATCAGGCGTTATTAGTAGACGTAGAAATACCCGAAGCGATCGCCTCGGCCATGCACCAAAGCCTCGACCCAGCCCTGCGACAATTCCTAATCTCCAATAGCCAAGCGATTTTACCCCACTATACCTGGGAACGCTCCGCCCAGTTACATATCCAGCAATATACGTCAGTTTTATCTAATCCTCAAAGAATAACTCTCTGAAGAAGCTGGTGATTCAGTTTGTCTAGGATTCACGAGACGAAAACCCATGATGATGGTCGAGTACAAGCGATCGTTGCAGTAAGTCGGAGTTGGTGGCACAGACGTTGGGGTTCTGTCGCAAGCGTCGTGAACGATTGTTGATTCTTAGTTTCTTATCTGGAGTTTTAGGTGGCAATTCTGAAGATTTTATGGATGAATGAGATCTGTTCTACAGCAAGGGAAGAAATAGTGGCGTTGCTGAATACAAGGATGAATTCCTAAATCCGTCCTCACCCCAAACCCCTCTCCGGTAGTGCGTCAAATTAATGTGGGATAGGTAGCAATCCGACATCAGCAATTCTCAGTATGACAAAAGGCTGTTCAAGTCCTGGGAATGGCAGTAGTGTAGTGATATCTGAGAGCGCCAAGAGAGCCAGAGTCGTTGAAA
>NZ_JACSWB010000138.1 GCF_016888135.1 Leptolyngbya sp. CCY15150 | reverse complement strand
TTAGTTGCTCGATATCCAAATAGATGTAGTAGCTATAAGATCGATCGGTTTCAGACTAAGAATTGATTGCTTTTCCTAATTCCGATTAAGTCTATTGCACAAGGCGATTCTGACCCGGCTAGATCTGGTCAGGATCGACCCCCAACTCTCGTAACTTTGCCGCCAGTTTTTCATTGCGCTGTCGCTCTCCATCCGCCCGCTGGCGTTCTGCCGCAGCCGTCTCTTCCGGCGTTGGCACCAGGTCCCCCACAGCGGAAAATAACCGCAGTTGCGCTTGATAGACGCCCAGGTACAGCCCAAGCTGCTGACTCCAGCGCCAGCCCTGCTCCGTGGGTTCTAGGGTTTGGTAGGTGCCGTCGACGAGGTGAAAACCCTCGAATTCCAGACTGTGGGGGTCAAACCAGAAATAGTCGGGGGTGCGGAAGGTGTCCTGGTAGATTTGTTTTTTCAGACCACGATCGGTTTTGGCAGTGGAATCGGACAGCAGTTCCACAATCACGTTGGGATACTTACCCTCCTCTTCCCACACCACCCAGCTCTTGCGAGGACGGCGATCGGTACCCAGCACCACAAAGAAGTCGGGGCCGCGAAAGTCCTCAGACTTGAGCTGTTTAGGGCTGTAGTAGATGGTGAGATTACCAAAGGCGTAGAAGTCTTGGCGATCGCGCCACACTTCTTCCAAACCTTGAATCAGCAGCAGAATTTGGCGCAGATGAAGTTCTGTTTCCAAGGGAGGTTCGTGGCTGTAGAGGTCGCCCGGGGGAAAGACCACAGACTCTCCACCCTGAGACGTAGGGGTCAACATCTGACCCTCAGGGGCGATCGCTTCGGTTGAGGAGTCTTTGGCCAGGGTCATGGCAACCATGGGATAGTGAACAGTTGCGGATGAGTTGCCCCATCGTTTCCCCTCATCCCCCAGCCCCTTCTCCCACAAGGGTAGAAGGGGAGCAAGAAGGGTGTTTTCAAAGCCCCTCTACCGATCTGGGAGAGGGGTTTGGGGTGAGGGTCTTCAGGTTTGTCAACTCGATCCTAGTGTAGCAGCGCTGATTAATCCAACGGTCGCCACTCACCGGAGAAGAGAAATGAGGCCCAGTAGTAGGGATGCTGGTAGGCGGGGGCTTCCAAAAACTCAAGCTGCACTTGGCGCAGGGCCTCGCTACGACCTTCGCCGTCCAAGAGCAGTTCATAATAGCGCTGCATCAGTTCGGCGGTGCCCTGGTCGTCTACTTTCCAGAGGCTCATCAACTGGCTTTCGGCTCCGGCCATGACAAAGGCACGGCGCAGACCGTAGACTCCCTCACCATTGGCCACCTGACCGACGCCAGTTTCGCAGGCGCTCATCACCACCAGGCGGGTGCCGCGTAGATTCAGCCGGGTGGCTTCTAGGGCAGTGAGCACGCCGTCTTCGCCCGCACTGTCGCGAGCGTTGAACCCGGACAGGGCTAAACCCGATCGCAGAAGGGGATTTTCGTTACTTACCGGGCGAGTGGGTGGGGGTGTTGCCCCGCTGGAAACGATGTCGATGGTAGCCCGATCGCCTCGGGTGGACTCCGGCGGCACAAACTCCACATCTTCGAGGAAGAAGCCGTGGGTGGCGATGTGCAAAATGCTGGGGGCCTGCACTTGCTTGAGGGCGTTTTCGGTGGCTTGGGCGTCGGTGAGGATGACGGCGGTGTCGGGGAGAAGGGGGGCGATTGCATCAACTTCTTGCTGGGTGCCGGGGAGGGGGCCAAAGCGTAGGTCGGCAATGTCGGCGGAGCGTCTCCCTTCGGCTTCGCTCAGGGAGCCCCCCCACCCGCTCCCTGAGCGAAGCCGAAGGGAGCGGGAGGTGGCGGCAGCGACGATCTGGGTGCCGCTGGGGTCGGCGGTGTCGTAGTTGGGGTTGGCGAAGATCACTGGGGGCTGCTGGCTGGGGGCGGGGTTTTGCAGGCGCAGCAGGTCGCGGCCGGTGGTGAGGTGGGTGAGGGTGTAGGTTTCGACGAGGTAGCGGTCTTGCTCATCGAGCAGGGCGGCGAAGGGGATCAGGTTGAGCTGGCTGTCGGGGGAGAGCAGCAGGTGGGTAGCATCGCTGAGCAGGGGGCGAATCGGGGCCATGACCAACTCGTCGAGGGCGCGGGCAGCGGCGCGAGCCCGGGTGAGGTCGCCGGGGACGCGGGTGGCAGCAAGGAAGACGCGGGCGGCGGTGTTGATAGCTTCGGCATCGCCTAGATCGACCCATTGCGGATCTCCGGTGCTGTGGAGGATGTAGGCGGCGTAGCGGGGATTGCCCCAACGTTCTGCTTGGCTGGCGGTGGCATCGAAGGGGCGATACTGCACCAGTTCTACCAGAGCGGCATCGGCGGGAATGAGTGCCTGCACCGCCTCGATTTCCACAGGCTCGGTTTCAACCCGGAACTCGGCGCTGCGGCGGGACAGTTCATTTTCTAAGCGGTTAGCTTCTTGGCGAAGTTGGTCAATGCGGGTGCGGTACACCTCTGGGTCTTGGTCACCTAGACCGCCGTAGAGCTGGTTTGCGAGCTGGGTTTGCACAGCGGTGAATTCATCGAGCAGGGGAGCCAGATCGGGGCTGAGGTTTTGGCGTAGCAGTTGCTGGGTATCGGTGACGGCATCGAGAACACGGCCCTTGCGGCGTAGCACGGTGGTGAGGGCTAGGCGAGCAGCGGTGGGGTTGGAGTTAGCATCTTGTAGGTGCAGGGAAAGAGCACGATCAGTGGTGCCGGAGATGGTGGCGATGTAGGCCCGCTTGCGATCGTCAGAGCCAATGGCCAGATTGAGGCTGAGGTTGGTTTCTTCTACCGCCAGTCCTTGCTGGAACCATGTCAGAGCAGCATCTATGTCTCCTTGCACCCGATACAGTTCGGTCAGGTTGTTGAGGCTTCGGGCAATATTAGGATGACTGTCACCCAACTGCTCTCGAACAATGTCTAGCGCCTCCTGGTAGCGGGGTACAGCCTCCCCATAGCGTCCTTGCGCCTGGTACAGCAAGGCCAGGTTGTTGAGGCTGTTAGCGACATCGGGGTGGCGATCGCCCAACTGCTCTCGTCGAATATCCAGCGCCTCTTGGAAGAGGGGTTCGGCCTCTCCATAGCGCCCCTGTGCCCAATAGAGAACAGATAAATTGTTGAGGCTGGTGGCGACTGAGGGATGGCGATCGCCCAACTGCTCTCGTCGAATCACCAACGATTCTTGGTAGAGAGGTTCCGCTTCCTGCAAACGACCTTGCACTCTATACAGCAAAGCCAAATCGTTGAGGCTGTTGGCAACATCGGGGTGGCGATCGCCCAACTGCTCACGTCGAATCACCAACGATTCTTGAAAAAGGGGTTCGGCTTCACCGTAGCGTCCTTGATCTTGGTACAGCCCTGCTAGATTGTTGAGGATGGTGGCAACATCGGGGTGGCGATCGCCCAATTGCTCACGAAGAATCAACAGTGATTCCTGAACAAGGGATTCAGCTTCCCAGTAACGTCCTTGTTGACTGTACATCTCGGCCAAGTTATTGAGGCTGGTGGCAACATTGGGATGGCGATCGCCCAATTGCTCGCGAACAATCGACAGTGATTCTTGGAAAAGAGGTTCAGCCTCCCTAAACCGACCTTGTGCTCGGTACAGCAAGGCTAAGTTATCAAGGCTAGTGGCCACATTGGGATGACGACTACCGAATTGTGTACGCCAAATAATCAGAGCTTCCTGGAATAGAGGTTCGGCCTCTTCATAGCGTCCTTGATCCCGATATAGCGAAGCTAGGTTGTTGAAGCTAGTAGCGACATAGGGATGACGATCGCCCAGCTGCTCGCGATAAATATTCAGCGATTCCTGGAAGAAAAGTTCCGCATCCTCGTAGCGCCCTGCCTGATACAAATCAGCTCCTTGGTCATTAAGATGGGTTGCCTCGGCCAGGGGTTCTGCCTGCTCTAAGTCGTCCATAGTTCCTGGTTGCAGCGTCAACCGATACCGTCCCGTTTCACCAGGGTTCAATGAAATCGCAAAAACTCTGTAGGTGCCTGTGACAGTTAATCTCAACGCGAGGCGAGCATTGGTGCCCTCGCCACCATAGCTATCTACGGCAATGCGTCTACCATCAGGATCAACCAGAGACAACAACGCATCAAACTCATCACTGATCAAGTCAATAACAACGATTTGACCCACTACGCCTTCAAACATGTAGCCATCAACGTAGCTTCCACTCTCCAAGACCACGCTGCCCTCATCTAGAATTCCCGTAATGGTGACCAGCTCAATCTCTGGAACCGACTGGGCCACTCTCGTTGCTTCCGCCGGAGTGGAGGGCCGCGACCAGGCGCTAGGACTCTGACCCACCAGCAGCGTCGTCAGCAGCGCTAGACTCACCACGCGGGTGGGGCGACTCACCCGCCGTTTGGCCCATCGAGTCATTCGGTGCCCTAGTAAATTCATGGTCATGGGGGTACTCCTAATTGATGATCGGCTCTAACCGAATGCCACTGACTTGAGGTTTTTGGCAACCCGCTGATTTCAGGGTCATACCGCTCTACCCGCTACCTAGTTCTGGCCAGGCTGAACCTATGCACCCGGCCCACCAACGCCATGATAAGTCGCCTTTTACACAAGAGACTGATGTTCACTAGGATTAAACATGACATAAGAACAACCCAGCTCGCCCCCGGTCACCAAAACTGAAACACACCTGTCAACAGTTGCCGCACGGTCTACCATGGAGCACAATTGACTCGATCAGTACACTGTCCCCCTCAAAAAACTGACCATGACATTTCCTACCTCTCCCAGACACCTATTCAGGGTGCTATTACTGACCGTTTGCTTCAGCCTTGGCCTGGCCCTAGCAGTCTTTCGCCCCACACCGACCCTTGCCCAAACCGATACCGCCGACCTCTTCTATCGCTTCAACGGCGAACCAATTCCCCTCATGGTGCGAGATGATGCGATCGCCGTCGCCTTTCAAGCATCCGCCACCCGCACCTTAGATGCCCCTCCCCTCTATCAACAACTGCAGAATACCCTCGATAGCACCCGCACCCGAGGAGATGCCGTCATCGTGCAGCCTGTAGGCACCCAGTACGCGATCGTCAACCTACCAGCAGCAACCTCCTCCAGCCGCAGTGCCCTACGTCCTCAGTTGGCGTTGCCCTACGTTGAAACAACCCTACCCGTCCTGCAACGAGCCGACCAAGACGAGCAAATCTTGCTGCCCAACGAAATTATTATCAGCTTTGCGGCTCAAACCTCCGAGGCTGAACAGCAGCAGATGCTAGAAGCCCAGGGACTAGAACTAATTCGTCCACTGCGGTTTACCGAAAATCGGGTGCTGGCCCGCCTTAAAACCGTCGATCATGAAACTGCCGTCCTCACCGCCGCCGAGCAGCTCAGTCAAACAACTGGGGTGCGATCGGCCACGCCTAATTTTATCCCGGTGCGATCGCCCGAAGAACGCTGGGATAGCGAGCTACCGCTCCCTTCTCATAGCTCTTTGGCTCGCTCTGCTTCAGACAATCGCATGAACCTGGCCTGGCATCTGGATAGCACATCCATGGCTCCTAGGCTCAACAACACCGGCGTCAATGCCCCTAGGGACTGGGCGCTTGGAAATCGCGGTGAAGGCATCACCGTTGCAGTCATCGACGCCCTGATCCAGTGGGATCATCCAGCCCTGATCAACAATATCTACGAACTGCCCTCTGGCGTAGAGGGGTTGCCCGAAGAATATCGAGGCTGGGATTTTACGGATAATGACCCTGACACCCGGGTCGAAACGGCAGAACTAAATCAATTACGTCCATCCTTTCAAGATACTTTTACTCTGTCAGATAGCGATGTCTTAGATCGTTACCGTGTCTGGGCTGATGACCTCAAGCGCAATAATCCCAGAGCTTCTGAAGCAGAGATTATCGCGTTTATTCGCAATAATATTCGTCGCCAGGTTGTTGGGGCATTTCATGGCACAACAGTCGCTGGAGTGATTGGGGCAAATGCACCAGAGCCGTCAGGGTTGATGGGGGTAGCACCCGGGGTGAAGATTTTACCTGTTCGGGCAGGCATTCTCTTTGGCGGTATCCCAACTGTACCTGCAGTGGAAGCCATTGGCTACGCAGCAGCCCGAGGTGCAGATGTGATTAATCTGAGCTGGGGCAGCATGATGCCGACGACGGCGATCGCTGATGCGATTGCCGATGTTCTGGCGGCCAACCCTAATCTCATCATTGTGGCGTCCTCAGGTAACGATGGTGAAAATCGCGTTGGCTTTCCAGCCGGGTTACGCCATGTCATTTCTGTTGGAGCCTCTACCTTGCAGGGAACCCGTGCCCCTTACAGCAGCTTTGGCCCAGGGCTAACGCTGGTGGCCCCTGGCGGCAATGTACAAACTGGTCTAGAAAACGGTATTTTAACCACCAGCGGTACTGGCAATGACCTATTCTGGCAAAATATCTCCCTACCCGAACAGCCCTGGGCACCGGCTCAAGACCTCAAGGGCGACTACGTTTGGGCCCAAGGAACATCCTTTGCCTCTCCCGCCGTGGCAGGGGTAGTGGCGTTGATGCTGAGTGCAGATCCGCAACGAAGCTTGAATCGCGATCGCCTCATTGCCCTGTTGGAATCCAGTTCTAGCCACACTTCCCTCTCTCTAGCGCCTCAGGAGCAAGACCTCTATAGCGTTTTGCGCGACCAAAGCGCTACACCCCCAACTGAACATGAACTTCAGTACTTCTTTGGCAGTGGACTAGTGGACGCAGAAGCAGCCGTGCGCCTGGTGCAGTCTGGCGCTTGATGCGCTTCGCGAGTCGCGATCTGAGGGCAAAGATTGTGAACGATAGATGTTGGTGCGAGCCTTCAAAGGCCAGTGCTCTCTGAATCTTCCTTCTCCAGTCTTTGCCGTTTAAGGGCTAGGTATCCTGCGCCATAACCCATCATCTCTTGGGCAGTGGCGCAGGGTAAGCCTAGAAACCATCTGTCATTCTTGGCAGATAATAGACCATCAAATCCGGTTGAATGTGAAAGATCCTGCATGGGATCTCCCGCTTCGCCACCCATTGGCACAGGGGCGATCGCCATTCGGGACGGTCAAGACCTTAGATCAAGGGTTTTCCTATCCAACTTTAATATCAGCTACGGATTCGCAAAAAGGTATGTAGATAACCTAGAGAAACGATTCTCCAAGAATTTTTTCCCCGTTTCAGCAAGAAAGATTGCCTAAAACTGCATACCTTTTCTCACCTCAGCACTATAAATTTATAACAATCTGTGGTTGGCTCGCGCCCTTCCAGCGCATCCCATGGCCCCAACTCGGATAAAACCTCTCACCCCTATCTTTCTATGGTTACTTCTAGACATCCTTCCCCTGGCCCTCCCAATCGCTGGGTAGACTTTTTGACCGTGGGAGCCGCTGTTGTTGCCGCTGCCCTCTTGATTCCATACCTCTTTGATGTCTATCGCTATCATCGGGCTGAGTCCGCCTACCAAGCGGCTGATTGCGAAACAGCGATCGCCCGTTTTCGTCCCCAGGCAGAAGGACGGTCGTTCTTGGATTTCAATAATTTCCAAAGTCGTTCTACTGCCCGCATTCAAGCCTGTGAAGCGTTTCTAGCTATCCGTTCTCCCGCCCCTGACCCATCCCTGCAAATGCTGGCTCACAGCGATTTTATTAACCGCTACCTCGGGGGGCCGTTGGTAACCGCGGTTCGTGAGCAGGCTAGGGCTCTGGCCACCAACATCCCGCCGGACAGTCTGGCAGTCACTGCCCTGTGCGATCGCTTGGGAGATCTATCGACCAATCAACTGATTCCTGATGACTCGACCCTGCCCCTGCTCCTGCAAGCCTGTGGGCAAACCTACTGGGATGAGGGACAACTGGAGGCAGCGATCGCTGCCTATCAGCAGATCTTGCGCAAGTACGCTAACCATGCGATCGTGCCTGAAGTGGAAACAGCTTTGGCCAAAGTTTTACTGGCTCAAGCCAAGGCGGAAGGTGCGGGAGAACTGGGAGACCCAGGGTTGAGCGGCTATGCCACCGATGGCGTCACGGTGGTGGAAATCCGCAATAATTCCCCAGAACACATGCGGGTGATCTTCAGTGGCCCAGAGACCCGCTTTGAGGAAATCGCCCCCTGTGAGGAGTGCCAAACCTATGCAAGGGAAGGGCCTGCGGAGTGCCCGAATCAAGGGCCGGTGCAGAGGTTCATCCTCAAACCGGGGGATTATGAGGTGCTGGTGCGCTCCATTAGCGACCCGTTTGTCAGTCCATTTACGGGAGCTTGGTCGCTGGACAGTGGCAGTGAATACAATTCTTGCTTTTTTCTAATCACCAATCCGTCACCGGAGGCGGATGATGCAGAATAGGCTTACTTTGTTTCCCAGATTGCAGATAAACTAGCGAGAAGGTGCTATCGATGGTTGTCCGATGCTGTATTCTCCCAACGATTCCCTAAAGTGGCATACCTTCCTTCGCCTTAGCACTATAAGCTTATGACAACCTGTGGTTGGCTCGTGCCCATCCCGGTGGGCTTTCCCCCCTACCCCCTTATACTCCTTCCTATGCCTCCCCTTTCCTCTCTCCTCGCTGTCCTCACCCTCACCGCTGCTACCCTCCCCAGCAGCGGATCGCCTGCTACCGAGAACCCAGTGCTTTGGCAGTCTCCCATAACTGGTGAGATGCTGAACCCGGTAGTGGAACCGCCACAAGCCATCCACTTAGATATCAAGCCATTTGGACAGCGACCTGACTTACCCTTACTTCCAACATCGCAAGGACTGGGGAACTTGGCACCTTTACTACCCCAAACTGGATTAAAGCAGGATGGAACAGCAGCTCTGCTAGACGTAGAAGGGCAACTAGAGGATGGCGATGAGGCCTTGCCAGATAGCAGTCTATACGACCTTTACACCTTTAATGGTGAAGCTGGGCAGTTGATCGAAATTCGCCTCAGTAGCGAGGCCTTTGACACATATTTAATTCTGCTTAGCCCAGACGGCGAGAGGGTTGCAGAAAACGATGATAGCGTTGAGGGGCTGAATTCAATCATCTATATTCAGTTGTCTGAAACAGGTCAATACTCAGTGATTGCCAATGCTTATAATGCTATGGGTCGAGGGCGCTATAGGCTGACGGTAGCGGCTATTAGTGCTGAGGAGTATCAACGGGGACAGGAGAGTGCACGTGCGAGTGCAGAAGCTAATCAACTCTTTCAACAAGGGCTGGAGCAATTTAACCGCAGCCAGTTTCGGGAGGCGATTACCTCTTGGGAACAGGCGTTAGAAATCGTCCGTGCGATGGATAATCGCCAGGGTGAAGGCACTGTGCTGAATGCACTGGGGGAAGCCTATAGAAATCTGGCTCAATACCAACAAGCGATTGATTTATATGAGGAAGCTCTCGCGATCGCCCGTGAGATTGGCAATCGCCGTGGTGAAGGCTCTGCCCTAACTAATTTGGGCAGTGCTTATCTTCACCTGAGTCAGTACGAGCGCGCCATTGACTTCTATGAACAAGCCCTAGTGATTACCCGTGAGAGTGGTAATCGCACTGTTGAAGGGGCTATCTTGGGGAACTTGGGTGTTGCTTACCGCAATCTGGGTCAGTACGAGCGCGCTATTGACTTTTATGAACAAGCCTTAGCCATTTCCCGTGAAATTAGTGATCGCGCTAGTGAAGGGGCCGACCTGACAAATTTGGGCAATGCTTACCTCAGTCTAGGTCAGTACGAGCGCACCATTGACCTCCTTGAACAAGCTCTGACGATCTTCCGCGAACTCGGTGTCCGGGCTGAAGAAGGTACCGTCTTAGGGAACTTGGGTGTTGCTTACCGCAATCTGGGTCAGTACGAGCGCGCTATTGACTTTCATGAACAACACCTAATAATCGCCCGCGAGATAGGCGATCGCGCTGGGGAAGGTCGAGCCCTGGGTAATTTGGGAATTGCTTACAACAGCCTGGGTCGTTACGAGCGCGCCATTGACTTTTATGAACAATCCCTAGCGATCGCCCGCGAGATTGGCAATCGCGCTGGAGAAGGGCATGCCCTAGGCAATTTGGGATTTGCTTACCGTGGTCTGGATCAGGATGACCGCGCCCTAGAGCAGTATGGCCAAGCCCTCACCCTGTTCAACGAACTCGGTGCCCGTGCTGAAGAAGCCACTGCCCTCAGTTACATTGGTGTTCTCCTGAATGACCAAAATCAAACCGAACTGGCCATCATTTTCCTCAAAGCCAGCGTTGATGTGCGGGAAGCGATTCGCGGCGACATTCGCGGCCTCGACACCGACCTCCAGCAATCCTTCACCGACACCGTTGCTGATGACTACCGCCTCCTGGCCGACCTACTGCTGCAACAGGATCGCATCCTCGAAGCCCAGCGCGTCCTTGACCTGCTCAAAGTCCAAGAACTCGACGAGTACCTGGCCGGAGACATCCGCCGCAATGCCCAGACCGCCAGTGGAGTCGCCTATCTCCAGCCCGAGCAGACCATCCTCGAACGCTACGGACAGCTCCAGGCCAACGCAATTGCTCTGGGGCAAGAACGGGCCCGCCTCAACGCCCAACAACGACAAGCCCCCCTCACCCCCGCCCAATCTCAGCGGTTAGATGAACTGGTCAGCCTAGAGCAAGACCTCGCCAGAGACTTTAACAGCTTTGTTTGGAGTGACGACATTCAAGACCTGCTGGCCCCCCTCAGCCCCCAAGTCCTGCGGCAGACCGTGGATTTAGAAGACCTTGCCGCCCTCCGCAACAACCTCGGTGAACTCGATGCCGCCCTAATTTATCCCCTCGTGCTAGAAGATAGGATAGAACTGGTGATCACCACCGCCAACACCGAACCCCTGCGGCGCACCGTGCAGATTCCCCGCACCCAACTCAACGCCGCCATCACCCGCTTCCGCCAGGCCCTAGAAGATCCCCGCAATGATGCCCAAACCCCCGCTCAAGAACTCTACGGTTGGCTGATCGAACCCCTCGAAGCTGACCTCGAAGCGGCGGGCGTCACCACCCTGATCTACGCCCCCGATGCCTCCCTGCGCTACATCCCCCCCGCTGCCTTCCACGACGGCGACCAATGGCTAGCCCAGCGCTTCCAAGTCAACCACATCACTGCTCAATCTCTCCAAGAACTCACGGCCCAGCCCTTCGAAGCGCCCCGCATTCTGGCCGCCGCCTTCGCCGACCCCAGCATCACCTACAACATCGACGGCATTCCCCTACAGGGTTTATCTTTCGCCGGCGTTGAAGTCACCCAACTGGCCGCTGCCCTCCCCGATCGCACCGTCACCCTTCTGGATCGCGCCTTTGACCTGAATACCGTCCTGCGGGAACTGGGCGGCATCAACATTTTGCACCTGGCCACCCATGGGGTCATGGTGGAAGGAGAAGCCCAGGATTCCTTCATTCTCTTTGGCAGCGGCGAGGCTCCCACCCTAGCAGACGTGGCTACCTGGTCATTGGAGGATATTGACCTGGTGGTGCTGAGTGCCTGCGACACAGGTCTCGGCGGCTTCGACAACAACGGCGAACAAATCCTAGGGCTGGGCTACCAGTTCCAGCGGCGGGGGGCCAAGGCTGTGATCGCTTCCCTCTGGCAGGTGAGCGACCAGGGCACCCAAGTGTTGATGACCGCCTTCTATGACGCTCTGAATCAGGACATGACTAAAAATGCCGCCTTGCAAGCCGCGCAGATGGCCCTGATTACTGGAGACTTTACAGCGGTCGGGGGAGAGCGAGGCACGGCTAGCATTGTCGTGCTTAACAGTGCTACGGGTGAAGCAGTGACGACCGACGGGAGCGATCTCAGCCATCCCTACTATTGGGCACCGTTCATTCTGATTGGCAATGGTCTGTAGGAGCACATTTGTAGGAGCACAGCGGCTAGGCATCACCCATGTTGGTACCCAGATTCTCAGCGTTCTAGATGTTCTCAGGTCAACGAGAGTTCGACTGTTCAACAGCCTAGTACTCTGAGGTTGACAGAAATATCGTTTACAGGGATGGACAGAAATGAAGACAATATTGCATCGACTGACGCTACTGATGGCCGCAAGTTTTATGTTTACAGTAACGGTAGGCGATCGCCCGTCAAATTCTACCGCCTGGGCAACACCTGCTCCTGAAGCTGAACAGAATCAACCTGTGGCTGAATCAGAGAGTCAAATCCGAGTACTGCCTCTAGACGAACTGTATTTACTAGGTCTCTTGCCGCAACCTGAAGCCATTATTCCAGAAGCACTAGAAGCACAAGGCTTATCTATCCATCCTCAAGATACCAGGGGCATCATCGATGTGGATGATCGATTGGAGTTGACAAGTCGGCGTTATCCTTGGTCGGCGATTGGGCGCATTATCATCGCTGATTCAGATGGGTTCGTGATGGGACATTGTTCGGGAACGTTAGTTGCGCCCCGTACGGTGCTGACCAATGCCCACTGCGTTATCAATCCGTCAACGGGAAAACTCTACCCTGCACTTCAGTTCCAACCTAATGTCATTAATAATGCGGTTTTGGATCTGGCCGATGTTGCTAATGTTGAGGCAGTGTGGTCTGGTACTGATTTTACTGAGAATAATTCACCACCGAATGCAGGTGATTGGGCATTTATGTTACTTGATCAACCGTTGGGCGATCGCTACGGTACGATTCCCTGGATGCCGCTGTCGGTTGATGAATTGATGGAAAACTACGCTGAACAGTTGGTGATGGTGGGATATTCTGGCGACTATCCTAGAGACCGTCCGGTGAGTAGTGCTGGGGTACATCTGGGTTGCAGTGTCGTGGGTACCTACGAAGGTAGCATTGCCCATGATTGTGATACTTTTGGTGGATCGTCGGGTGGTCCAATCCTGACATGGATTGATGATCAGGCTTATATTGTGGGGCTAAATTCGGCAGAAGAAACAACCAATACGGTCGTGGATACCTTTATCAACAGTAGTGGGGTTGAGCGTCCAGTCTATGAGGGTGTGATCAATTTTGGGGTGGATATCACTCGGATTGTGGAGTTTGTGGGGCAAAACGGGCTGGGGGGCGATCGCTGAGGTAGCGGTATAGATAGCACTCTGCATCACTGCCCTGCGACTATGTACGATATGGATGTTATGAGGAACCCCAAACCATGAACACAAAACGCTGGTCTTTGCTGAGCTCATTGTTGTGTGGATCAGTTGATGGCGATCGGCCAGTTCAGGTTCTAGGAAGTCGGTTGTGCTAGAACCAAGCATTCACATTGATTCAAGGTTGAGCGCCAGCGCGGCAGTCACATGATGTTGGTGCGTGAAGATCCGAGAACGACGATCTCGCTTCCTAATCACTCAACGCTGGATCGTGGGACATGGCGAGCCATTATTCGACAGGCAGATTTGACGTTGATGAGTTTTTGGGGCTTTTGTAGGCTGTTGGGGCGATCGCCCCTAGGTCATTCTAGATATGCCAGGATGGATCGGAACCCCATTTTTCCACAGTTCGTATTCGCTTAGGTCAATCTCTGTGTTCCAGGCGATCGCATATCCGCCGGGTTCAATCTGGAAGTTTTTGAAAAAGGCGGGTGAACGCAAGGGTGCAAACATGGGGCGATTGAGCAGCGGGCTAATGTCGTAGATTTTCTGCTCTTGGTTGGTAAATTCGATGAGGAGAGTCGTGTCATCGAGGACTTGAGCTGTATGGATTCGAGGATAGTTCATAGAACTGATAGTTAATCCAGCGGTGGCAGTTTGCGAAATTCTTGAGTATTCCACATTTGTAACAAATCTTGCTGATAGAGGGTTGCCCAGTCGAGAACAAGTTTCTGCGCTCGATTTGGCAAGTCGCCTTCAATCACTTCAAGGGATTCAATGCCAATGAGTGCAACATACTCACCGTAGATGGCATGAAAATGTGGAGGAGGATGATCGCCAAAAAAGACTTTGATCACAATCCCATAAAATCGTGCAACTTCTGGCATGTTAAGAATCGTTGATGACTCAGTGCCTGAATTGTATCAAGTTGTAGATGGTTTTTGGTGAAGGGAAGGAGTCGCCTTCTGCATAGCTGCTTGTTGCCCTGCGACTATGTACGATGTGGATGTGATGAGAAACCCCCAACCATGAACGCGAAACTTTTGTCTCTGCTAACTTCGTTGCTCGTGATGCCCGCTGCTGTGGTGCTGTTGCCATCTGCACCGGTGGAGGCTCAGGTTACGGTTGCCCAGACCGATGCGGCGGCGTTGCTTGATGAGGGCGATCGCCTCCTCCAGCAGGGCGTTCAGCAGTATCAGGTAAGCGAGTTTCAAGCTGCCTTACAGTCCTGGCAGCAGGCACTAGAACTTTATCAAGATCCATTTGTACAAACTGCATTTCCTCAAGAGAGCCGTCAAGGAGAAGGAAATGCACTACGGCGCTTAGGCAATGTTGACTTTGTGCTAGGTCAACACGAGCAAGCGATTGACCTTTATGAGCAAGCCCTTGAAATTGCCCGCGAGGTTGAAGATCACCAAGGGGAGGGATATGTCTTAAACAATTTGGGCAATATTTCTTCTGTACTAGGTCAGTACGATCAATCCATTGACTTTTATGAGCAAGCCCTTGAAGTTGCCTGTAAGATGGGCGATCGCCGTGGAGAAGGAGATGCTCTAGACGGTCTGGGTAATGCTTACTGGCTTCTAGGTCAATATCAACAAGCCATTGACCTCTATGAGCAAAGTCTTACCATTTTCCGTGAAATTGACGATCGCCAAGAAGAAGGAACTGTATTGCATAATCTGGGCAATGCTTACGCTGATTTGGGTCAATATCAACAAGCTATTGACTTTTATGAGCACAGTCTTGCCATTTTCCGTGAAATTGACGATCGCGAGGGAGAAGGAGCTGCACTAGGTGGTCTGGGCAATGCTTATACTGCTTTGAGTCAATATCAACAGGCGATAGCCTTCCATGAGCAACGTCTAACGATAGCCCGCGATATTGGCGATCGTCAGGGAGAAGGAAACGCCCTGAACAATCTGGGCATTATTTACGATTATCTGGGGCAGTATCAACAAGCCATCGACTTCTATGAGCAACGTCTAGCAATTGCCCGCAATATTGGCGATCGTCAAGGAGAAGGAGCCACACTGAGCAATCTAGGAATTATTTACAATCAGCTAGGGCAGTATCAACAAGCCATTGACTTCTATACGCAAAGTCTTGCCCTTGCCCACGATATCGACGATCACGCTGGAGATAGAGCCTTATTAGACAATTTGGGCATTGCTTATCTGAATCTGAGTCAATATCAACAGGCGATTGCCTTCCATGAGCAAAGTCTAGTGATTGCCCGCGAGATCAACGATCGTCAGGGAGAAGGCGAAGCACTGAGCAATTTGGGTAATGCTTATCTGAATCTGGATCAATATCAACAAGCGATTGGCTTTTATGAGCAAAGTCTTGCCATTTTCCGTGAGATTGGCAATCGCCAGGGAGAAGGTACCGTACTGGGTAATCTGGGTGTTACTTACCGGAATCTTGATCAGTCTCAGGAGGCGCTTGAGAAATATCAGCAGGCACTTACCGTTGCTCAGGAAATTGGCGATCGCTCCAGTGAAGGATTGTGGCTCAGTAACATAGGCTTCCTGCTGGCTCAGCAAGATCAACCCGAACTCGCCATTGTGTTCTACAAACAATCGGTTAACGTCCGAGAATCCATTCGGGCGGATATTCGTGGCTTATCTCAAGAACAACAGCAGTCCTACACCGAAACTATTGCAGCAGACTATCGTGCCCTTGTCGACCTCCTCCTGCAACAAAACCGCATCCTCGAAGCCCAGCGCGTCCTCGATCTATTGCGGGTGCAAGAACTGGATGACTACCTTCATGGCGTTCGCAGCACGGCCCAAACCGAGAGCGGCATCACCCTACGCGACCCAGAACAGGACATCAGTAACCGCGTCATTGCCGTCGGCTACGAACTCGCTCAATTGCGCGACATTCCCCCCAGCCAACTCACCGATGTCCAACTCCAGCGCCTCGGCGAACTGGATACGACTCAACGCGAACTCTCCGCTGACTTCCAAGGGTTCCTCAACAGTCCCGAAATTCAAACGTTAGTCGCCCAGCTCGATACCAGTCTGCAAGAACAGGACATCCTTGCCCGCGCCGATGAGTTCATTAACCTGCAAAATAATCTGCGTGCCATCGACCAAAACGCGGTGATGATCTACCCGCTGATCTTGGAAGACCGTTTGGAACTCGTCCTTGTCACCCCCTTCAGCGAACCTGCCCGCTACCCCGTCTCCGTTGACTCCGCCGACCTCAACACCGCCATTGTAGAATTCCGCCAAGCCCTCGACGATCCCCGCAGCGACCCAAGAGCGATCGCTCAGCAACTCTACACCTGGCTGATTGCCCCCATGGAGAACGACCTAGAAGCCATTGGAGCTGAAACCATCCTCTATGCTCCCGATGGAGCTCTGCGCTACATTCCCCTAGCAGTCCTGCACGACGGCGACCAATGGCTGATTGAGAACTACCGCATCAACCACATCACCGCCGCCAGTCTGCAAAATTTCACCCTACGTCCCAGCACCACTCCCCTGATCTTAGCCGCCGCGTTCAGTGAAGGAGCCTTTGACGTTCAGATTGGTCAGCGGTCATTTTCCTTTGCGGGTCTCCCCTTTGCTGGAGTAGAAGTGGAGAATCTGGTCGCTGCTTTTCCTGACACCACCCAGTTTATGAACGATCGCTTCAGCCGTTCTCTCGTAGAGCCATTGATGGACAGCCACACGATTGTGCATTTGGCCACCCATGCCGCCTTTGTACCCGGTTCCCCAGCAGACTCGTTTATTTTATTTGGTAATGGCGATCGCCTGTCGCTAGAAGAATTGAACAGCGAGGACTGGCGAGGACGCTTCAATCGGGTGGAGTTGATTGTGCTGAGTGCCTGTGAAACGGGGGTGGGCGATGATCTAGGCAACGGGGCTGAAATCCTTGGGTTTGGCTATCTGATGCAAGAAGCGGGGGCTTCAGCAGCGATCGCTTCCCTCTGGGCTGTGAGTGATGGCGGCACCCAAACCTTGATGGATGCCTTCTACGCCAATCTGAACCAGCAGATGAGCAAGGCTGAAGCTCTGCGACAAGCTCAGATTGCCTTGATTACCGGCGATCTAACTGCCTCCGGCGTAGAGCGCGGTGCCAGCATCGATGTGATCAGCACCCGCACCGGCCTACCGATCGCTGTTGTAGAGACCCTGTCCCATCCCTACTACTGGGCACCGTTTATCCTCATTGGCAACGGATTGTAATCATTTCATCACATCATCAAAAACTAGGCGGGAATACTGCATAGGTGCTTGGTGTCCTTCCACTATGTGAGTTCAGTTCACTCAACATGGGTCACAGAACGGAGGATTAAAAGATGATGTGTCGTGAAATGCCCCCTAAGGTCACCAGCTTGGAACCGATTTTTGCCGAACGGATGGAGCACGCAGACGATTGCTTTGCCTGGGGACAACGGTTAATTGAGCTGAAGAAGTACCCCAAGGCCCTGCTAGCGTTCCATCGGGTGGTGATGCTGTCGCCAAGGCACAAGCAAGGATGGTATCAGTTGGGTTGGATATGGGGGGTATTGGAGCAGTATGAATCGTCGATTACTGCGTTAGATCGAGCGTTGGCGATCGCCCCCGATCATGCTCAGGCATGGTATTACCGAGGTTTAGCATTTTATTATCTATCGTTGACGCAGCAAAGTATTATGTCGCTGGAGCGGGCGGTACAGTGTGATCCAGATCTGACCGATGCAGCGGAACTGTTACGGATGCTGCGAGAGGAGTGATAGTCTCGTTGCTGTTGCTATTAAATCTGGTTAAAAAGCTACCTGATCTGTCTCCATTCTAGAAGAAAGCACTATCCACTAGCCTTAGCTCCTCCTCCATGAAGGGGGGCTAATATCAAGTTGGGTTGAACGACCATGATATTAATATAGAAGAATCCCCTCTGACTTTTCTGTATTCTCTCTATGCCTAAGCGACTTACCATCAC
>NZ_JACSWB010000137.1 GCF_016888135.1 Leptolyngbya sp. CCY15150 | reverse complement strand
AGGAGAAACTGAAGTGATTCCATGGGTAGAGCACCTCAAGGGAGCTACCTTTTTATTCTCTCAAAATTTTGAGTGTCACCAAAAGTTGGGAAGAGCCATGATTTGGTCGATCCGACGTCTTGTTTAGTCACTCTTCTGAGTCACTCTATTGCGCTATCGCGGACTTCAATTAGTGCCATCTGCGAGAAGGGTAATTGACAGCGATCGCTCTCACCGGTTGCCCATTGACTCGGTAGTCGAAGGGGATGCTGGCATCGCGGACACCAGGATAGGAGCAATAGCGGATGTTGCTCGCCGTCAGGGTGCTTGACCACATCTGCTGAAGTCGAGCGAGCGCCACTCCACCCCTCTGGGAAAGCTGCTGCCGTTGCACTCGCTTGGGACAACGCTGACAAGATGGACTTGCCCAGTACCATACCCGGCATCAGCCCATTCTCTACGGGCTAGACCGATGGCTCCCTCGCTTCGATCAATATGTTGTAGCCGTCTTAGACTTCGTTCGCTCAGGTCTAGTGCTTGGGCAGCACCCATCCGGGTTTGATGATAGGGGGGCGATCGCTCGATTTGACATGAATTTCGACCCTTCGCTCGGTCGCGATCGCTATGGCCCTTTGCTCATCAATATTCTGAGTCCATACAGATTGTTTGTGGAAATGCTTAAGGGATTACTGATTTGCAGGAGCAAAATGCTACAAAGTTAATCACCTGTAGATCAAAGAAGGTGCATAATGCCGAGATCGCCCTCAAGCTCGCAATCAGGATCTGAACAAAACCAGCCCCATGATAAGTCTGATCCCCCCCCAGGATATTCTGAACAATTCCCAACTCCCTCTACCTTGACTAGTGCCGAAGCTGGGTGGAGCAGTGTCAGCTTAGAGTATAACCATCAACCTCTACCTGCAGGAGAAACCCCGAAGCTTTGTTTTAATCACTATGCGATCGCGGTTACGCTTGGACAGGGTTTTCAGCTAGATTGGCAAATCGATGAGGTTGCACGAGGTCAGGTGCAGCGGCAGATGCTTTTTCACGGTGGCATGACTCTGATACCCGTCAAACATGTCAACTGGGGTGCGTGGGATCGACCGATCCAAGGATTCAACCTCAGTGTGAAACCAGAGCTACTGACTCGCAACGCCGCCGAACTGTTATCCATTGATCAGGTTGAGGTACCGCCTCAGAAGCCCTTTTATGATCCCCTCATTCTTCAAATTGGGCTGGCACTCAAAGCCGATTTAGAATCCCAAAAACCGGGCGGCAGACTGTATGCAGAGACAATGGCAAATGCTCTGGCAGTGCACATTCTACGAAATTACTCAGCCCACAGTCATAAGTCTGTCCATGGTCTAGGTGGCTTATCTCCCACACAGTTGAAACGGGTAACGGACTATATCAATGACCATTTAGACCGGGAGTTGAGCTTGGAGGAATTAGCAGCGATCGCCCAACTCAGTGCCTATCATTTTTGCCGATCGTTTAAGCGATCGACTGGCTTTACGCCCCATCAATATGTCATCCGACGACGAGTGGTGCGGGCAAAGCTGTTGCTAAAAGACGGCAAGCTGAGAATTTCAGAAGTGGCGATCGCCTGTGGTTTTACCCATCAAAGCCATCTAAACCGCCACTTTAAGCAATTAACGGGCGTGACTCCAAAAAAATTTTCCAGGTCGTAGCAATTTTGTGCAAAAACAGCAATTTTGTGCAGGATTGTGCCAACGTACTTGTTGTACTATGTCTCCACCAATTGCTCAATATAACCAGTCACTTCAAAGAACGGAGACTTGTCTATACATATTTTTCAGATTTTTTCGGGTTGGTTCACACTAGTATCAAGTCCGGGTAATCTATAATTCATTCCAAGTCCATGGCAGTTTTCGAGGGTTGGTACCCCCCTTGCTAAGGGGGCGGCGAAGCAGGGGATTCCATGCAAGATTCCCCAACACAGGCCGTTCAGTAGGACTTGATATAACATCCATCGAGAAACCCTTAAGGGGTATAGAGTTTTTGTTGTTATTAAGGTTTATCTGCTGCAGATTGAAAACTGCTTTGTATCACAAGATATCAATATGCCTAAAGTCATTTCCATTCACTCATACCGAGGTGGTACAGGAAAGTCTAACTTTGCTGCTAACTTGGCAACCACAGTAGCTGCCTTAGGCAATCGAGTTGGGGTCGTGGATACAGATGTTCCTTCTCCAGGAATTCATAACTTGTTTTGTCTAGAACCAGAGCAGATCAGCAAAACTCTCAATAACTACTTGTGGGGTGAAATCTCCATTCAGGACGCGGCTTATGATGTCAGTGCCAATGTTGACGTAGATGGGGCAGGCAAGCTATTTCTGGTGCCCTCTAGTGTCAAAGCGGATGACATCGCCAGAATTTTGAGAGATGGCTATGATGTCAAGCTGATGAATGACGGGTTTCGCAACTTGGTCAAGGGACTTCAGCTTGACTATTTATTTATTGATACTCATCCCGGCTTGTCCAAGGAAACGTTTTTATCGATCGCCATTTCCCATATCCTGATTCTGATTTTGCGACCCGACAAACAAGATTATCAGGGAACGGCGGTCACGATGGACGTAGCGAGACAACTAAACGTCCGGAAGATGCTGCTGGCTATCAACAAAGCCCATAGCAAGCTTAATCTGGATGCCCTGAAGCAAAAAGTAGAAGAAACGTACAGTGAAACGGTGGCTGGCGTATTTCCATTGTCAGAAGAGGTAGTGCAACTTGCCAGTGAGGGAGTGTTTTGCGCTAAGTATCCAGACCACCCAGTCAGTCAAGAGTTCCGTAACGTAGCACAGCAACTTGTGGAGGGATAGGCGACATGTCTAATATCGGAGACTTGCAATCCCTAGCCAGTTCCATCAATGCTATTACATCTCCTTTTCGGAATTATTTGAATGCCTTGTACGAGAAATACCAACCGCTCAATGATGGTGCTGTTGCCGATTACATCCCCGAACTGGCAGAGGCAAAACCAGAGTGGTTTGGCATTTGCGTGGTGACGAAAGAGGGGCAGGTGTTTGAGGTGGGCGACTGTGACAAGCTATTCACTATTCAATCTATTTCAAAAGCCTTTGTTTTTGGGCTGGCATTGGAGGAACATGGGCGTGAGTATGTCAATAGCAAGGTTAGTGTGGAACCCACGGGTGAGGCGTTTAACGCGATTGTATTGGACGAAGCCACCAACCGTCCCTTCAATCCGATGGTCAATGCGGGAGCGATCGCCACGACCGACTTAATCAAGGGCAGCAACGGCACCGAACGCTTGAAGCGGTTGCTGGAAATGTTCAAGCGCTACACCGGGCGAGATCACGACATTAACGTGCCAGTGTTTTTATCTGAAAAGGCTACTGGCTTCCGCAACCGAGCAATGGCCTACCTGATGCGTAACTTCGGTATGGTCAGCGACAATATTGACGAAACCCTGGATCTGTACTTTCAGCAATGTTCAATTTTGGTGAATGCACGAGATCTGGCCATGCTGGCAGCGACCCTGGCGAATGGGGGTATCAATCCCGTGACGAAAGAACGGGCAATTCACGAGAACTATGTGCAGGATGTGGTGAGTGTCATGCTGACCTGCGGCATGTATGATGGCTCCGGCGAGTGGACTTACCGGGTGGGTATGCCTGCCAAAAGCGGTGTTGGTGGCGGCATTACGGCCCTGGTTCCCAATCAGCTTGGCATCGGCACCTTCTCCCCCCTGTTAGATGCCAAGGGTAACAGCCTGCGGGGGCTTAAGGTCTGTGAAGACCTTTCCCAAGACTTTGGTCTACATCTCTTTAATGCCGCGACCCCAGACAAGCTCCTAGCCGAGTGGATCGCGGGGAGTAACGACATCAATGACTGGTAACGCTCACGCTGAATCACATTGTTTTGGGAGTTCTCAATGAAAACTGTGGCGCTTCCGACCAATGAACAAGCTCAACTCGACGTTTTGCATCGCTATCAGATAGCGATTGACTTAGAGGAGTTTTGGGGCTGACATCACCATGAAACGCTACCTGGCTCACCTATTTCAAATTTCGATAAACCGCCCTGTGGCGACTGTGGTCGTGGCGATCACCCTGACCCTGTCGCTGTTTCTACCGCTGGGGTGGAGTGCCTGGAATGCTTACCAGACCTTCAATCGCGTTATCATCAACGATTTTCGCTTGCAGTATCTAGTAGGCTCGATCATTCATCTGGATGAAGTGCTCACCATGTCAGCCCGGATGAACGCCGCCACGGGCGATACTCGCTGGGAATTGCGTTACAACGAATTTGAGCCGCAGCTTGATGTCGCTATTGAAGAAGCGATCGCCATTGCCCCAGAAGCCTATGAGGGAGAAGGGGCTGAACAAACCAACCTTGCCAACCAGAAACTGGTCGCTTGGGAGCGGCAGTCTTTTGACTTGGTGCGTAGTGGGCAGCAGGCGGCAGCGGTAGATTTGCTCTTCAGCCATGAGTATGAACAGCAAAAAGCGATTTATGCCCAGGGCATTCAGCTTAGCCTGAACGCTACTCAGGCCCGCATCCTCAAGAACCTGAGTAACTTTGCCCAACAGTTGATTCTAGCCAGTGCGATCGCGGCCCTCAGCCTGCTTATGCTGTTACCCATCTGGTGGGTCGTCTTGCAGGTCTTGCAGCGTTATCTGGAGGCCCGTAACATCGCAGAACACGCCCTACACGCTGCCAAAGATCAGCTAGAAGCGGTGCTGGATGCTGTCCCAGGTCCCATCTCGTGGATTGACTCGGGCGGAGTTTACATTGGCGTCAATCGCTACCTAGCCAATAGCTGGAGCATGTCCCAGGGAGCCTTCATTGGACGCAGTGTCAACTCGCTCAATGGCAATGCTCAATTAGCCCACTTTTTGCAAGAATTCATCACCAGCCCCCGCGAATCGGACTCTCGAACCATCGAAGTCGAAGTTAAGGGTATGCCTCGTTACTATTTGGTTGCCGTGCAAAAATATCAGCAGGGTACAGCGGTCGTTTCGGTGGGAATTGATATCACCGAGCAGAAACATGCAGAAATCGCTCTACGAATTGCTGAAGACAGCTACCGCAGTATCTTTGAAAATGCTGTGGAAGGAATTTTTCAATCCTCCCCAATGGGCCACTTTATCAAAGTAAACCCGGCTTTAGCGAAGATCTACGGCTATAACTCGCCCCAGGAAATGATGGAGAGCATCACGAATATTTCAGAACAGCTCTATGTGGATGCTGAGCGACGAACTGACTTTATCGCTGCCATTGAAAAGCACGGCACCGTTAAAGACTTTGAGTACCGCTGCTACTGCAAAGACGGCAGCATTATCTGGACCCAAATCGATGCCCGCGTGGTTAGGGATGGCAATGGCCAAGTTCTCTACTACGAAGGCATCGTTCAGGATATTACTGAACGCATAAACCGTGAGGATCGGCTCCGACAACAGCTCAAAGAATTGCAAATCGAAATCGATCACCAAAAACGAGTTGAAGAAGTCGCCACCCTAACTGCCAGTAGCTACTTCCAGGAAGTCCAGCAGGAAGTATCGGCAATTGACTTAGATAAGTTCTGGGGCTGACGTCGCCATCAAACACTACCTGACTCACCTAATTTTAGACATTGGAGATAGCACGCCGTGAAACTACGACAGAAAACCTTACTTGTTATCGGTGCCACGCTAGTGGGGATGGTTGGAGTGTTTTATGTAGCGGCATCCACGATTCTGCTAAGAGCGATCGAGCAGGCAGAGGAACAGAGCAATCGCCAAACTATTCAGAGCGTTTTGAATGTATTGGGCCAAGAAAAAGAAGACTTTGATCAACGTTTTGCGGACTGGGCAGCGTGGGATGACACCTACCAGTTCGTTCAAGATAGAAATCAAGCCTATATCGAATCCAATTTACCTCCCGAAGGCTTTGCCGACATACGATTAAATCTGGGTCTAATCGTAAATTCTGCCGGTGAAGTGGTTTACGGAACTGGCTTCGACTTGGAAAGAAATCAGTTTACGCCTGTGCCGGAAGCTGTACAGAGGCGTCTTGTTTTGGGCGATCGCTTAATGCAGCATCCAGAGGTCAACAGCAGTCTGTCGGGCATCCTCATGGTGCCTGATGGTGCAATGCTGATTTCCTCACGTCCGATCGTGACTAGCGCAAGGCAGGGTCCTATTCAAGGGACGCTGATTGCGGGACGCTTGCTAGATGACGTTGCAGTGGCACGGCTTTCTGGAATTACTCATCTACCCATTGACCTGCGGGCCGTAAATGACTCTAATCTGCCAACTGATTTTCAACAGGCGCGTGCGGCTTTGTCCGCGCAAAATCCTTTCTTTTTTCAAAACCGAGTGGATGGGGCGATTGATGGATACACCCTGATTAATGACATTGACGATCAGCCAGCCGTGCTGCTGCGGGTGGAACTTCCCAGAGATATTTATAACCAGGGGAAGCGTAGTGTTCTTTCGCTGATTGGCGCAATCATTCTGACCGGATTAATTTTTGGCGTGGTAACGCTGCTGTTATTGCAACGACTGGTGATTTCCCGCGTCGATCAACTCAGTGCAAATGTGCGACGGATTGGAGCCAAGAGAGACTTTTCCCTGCGAGCGCATGTGTCTGGTCATGACGAGCTGCTGATGTTGGCAACTGACGTTAATATCATGCTAGAAGCACTGGAAGAATCCCAGCAAGAGATCTCACGGCAGAATCAGGTCATGTCAGTCTATATTCAGCAAGTTGAGCAGGTCACAGAAGCTGCCGCTGCGGTAGAGAGTAACACCTTTAAGCCAGAACAGTTAAATGATGTGGCTGCTCGAACTGACAAGGTAGGGCAACTGGCACGCGTCTTTACCCATATGGTGCAAACCGTAGAAGCACGGGAGCAAGAACTAAAGGATAGCAAACAGCAGCTCAGCCAGCAAAATGACGCCCTGATCAAACTAACCCATAGCAAAACGCTCAGTCAGGGAGACTGGCTAACGGCAGTGCAGGAAATTACAACCGTCGCAGCTCAATCACTCACCGTCGAACGTACCAGCGTTTGGCTGTATGGTCAGGAAAAAACCAAACTTAACTGCGCTGACTTGTATGAACTCAGCGTAAATCGTCACTCCCAAGGACTTGACCTCCGTGCAGAAGATTATCCCACCTACTTTCAAGCATTAGAAACAGACCAGATCATTGCTACCCATGATGCATATAAAGACCCCAGATTAGTGGAGTTTCGAGAGGTTTACCTGGAACCTTTGGGAATTATGGCGATGCTGGATGCTCCTATTCGGTCAGGGGGGGAAACGATTGGCGTGTTATGCCTGGAACAGGTTGGGACTCCCCACGTCTGGACTGTCGAGGAACAGGGATTTGTCCGTTCTCTGGCAGACTTGGTGGCACTGGCGATCGAGGCTCATCAACGTCAACAAGCCGAAGAAGCACTGCGAATTGCGTTAGAAAACTACCGGGGGATCTACGAACAAGCGCTAGAAGGAATTTTTCAATCCACGCCAGAGGGTCGTTTTATCAACGTCAACCCGGCGATGGCTAGCATTTACAACTATGACTCGGCTGAAGAGATGGTTGCCGTCATCACGGATATTGAGCAGCAAATCTATGTTGATCCAGAGAGTCGGGATGAATTTAAGCAGCGGTTAGAGCAAGGTGACCAGGTCACAGGGTTTGAATATCGCACTTACCAAAAAGATGGTGACATTATTTGGATAAGCGAGAGTACTCGTGCGGTTCGAGGTAATAATGGCAAACTGCTCTACTACGAAGGCATCATTCAGGATATTACCGATCGCAAACGCCGTGAAGATGAATTGAGACGACAATTAGAAGAATTAAAGATTGAAATTGACCAGAAGAAACGGGAAAAAGAAGTGGCGACATTGACCGAAAGCACCTACTTCCAAGAAGTGCGGCAAGAGGTAGCAAGCATAAATCTGGATGAATTTTGGAGCTGATTGGCTGACAAAACTCCTGCAAGCCTGATGCTCTCCTAGGTTGGCTTAGCGTCAGCGTAACCCAACAGAATCCATACTGGATATGGGTTTCACGTTGCTCAACCCAGCCTACGCAAAAAGATTTGTCAGTTAACCAAATTTTGGAGTTGAAAAGCAATGTTGAGGTTAAAGAGGATGAAATACTTTTTTCTAAAAGGTGAATCGAGATACAAGACTGTTTTGGCTACCAACCCGGGTGCCTCGTCCAGCAGACGATCTGTCTTCAGCTTAAGTAGTCTTGCTGAGGGCGTGACAATTCTGGGACTCCTGGGGGTTACTCTGGGAGTCTCGGGCACTCCCGCGATCGCTACTCCCCTTGATGCCCTTTCCAGCCACTCCCTGACAGACAATACGTTGCCTGCAATAGCCAATGGGCTAAATGATGAACTGAATCAGACCACGGCTGTATCGCAACTATCTGACGTACAGCCAACCGATTGGGCATACACCGCCTTACGCTCTTTAGTAGAGCGCTATGGCGCGATCGCAGGGTATCCTGATGGTACGTTTCGAGGTAATCGGGCACTCACGCGGTATGAATTTGCGGCGGGCTTAACTGCCGTTCTCGATCGCATCAATGAACAACTCAATGATTCTTCTGGGCTTATGCTGCAACGGGAAGATCTTGAGATAATTCAGCGGCTTCAAGCAGAGTTTGCAGGAGAGTTGGCAACGGTGCGAGGGCGGGTCGATGCGCTAGAAGCAAGAACGGCGGAATTAGAAAGTCACCAGTTTTCAACGACGACTCGACTCAACGGGTACACCATCTTTACTGTAAATGCTGGAACTCAAGCGGGCGTTGATGACCCCAACATCGCCTTTACTAGCAGCGTTGGGCTATATCTCAGTACTAGCTTTAACGGTAACGATGTACTGATCACCCACATTGTAATGGGTAATGATAGTTTTAATGATGCGGTAGGCTTTCTGCTGGGCGATTCTGGGGCATTTAGAAACAACCTGATCGAAGCCGGGAACGAAATCACCGATCGCGCCTTGAGACAAAGAGGCTTGAGCTTAGACAACTTTCCTAACCTACGGTTGAGCAATCAAGACAGTATTGAAGACATTCGGGATACCCTGGCTGGCAATCTGCAAAGGCTAGCACGCGACGCAGAAGCCTCTACTTCAGAAGCACAAGCCGTCTTCAATCGGGTAACTACGGCGGTAGAAACCGCTCAAGGTATAAATGGCTTCCTTCAAATCAACAGTGCGCTGGAATATTATGCTTCTGAAAATTTATTAGGGTTATCGCAACTCAGCTATACGTTTTCCCCCTCATCGAATATCAGCGTTTCGCTATTTGCTCAAGACTACGCCTCTAGCTACGTAGACTTTAACCGCTACGCGAACAGCAGCTTGCGAGATTTCTCAACCTACGGATTCATCAATAACCAGCTTCTATTAGGAAACGACCCTGGTGGAGCAGGGGCTGCGGTTAGTTGGAACCCTGATGCGGGGGCGTTAACGTTAAGAGCAGTGTATCGGGCTGATGCAGCGGCGATCGCCACTCGTCCCTCTAATGTCGGCAATCAGGGTGGCTTATTTGGCGATCCGTATTTGGGAATTGTTGAAGTTAGTTATGAGCCTTCTTCCCAGTTTGGTATTAGTTTGCAGTATAGCGGCGGCGCTCAGGGTGACAACGAATACAACGTGCTGGGGGCAAACCTACAGTTAGGGCTTGGGGAAACAGTAGGGCTGTTTGGGCGGTTTGGCTATGCGTATAACTTTCCGGGGGATATTCGACCCAGTAGTTGGTCGGCTGGTGTGACGATCGCAGATTTATTTGCACCGGGAGCACTAACAGGCATTGGGGTTGCTCAACCGCTAATCTTTCAAGAAGATGTGATCAACTTCTTCAACCGTACCCAAACCAGTTTTGAAGCCTTCTACCAACTACCGTTGACTGACCAAATCAGTATTATACCTGTGGTGCAAGTCATCACCAATCCCGGCAATCGTGACGAAAGCACAATCTGGACGGGAACGATAAAAACAGTTTTTCTATTTTAGTCTTATTGAGATAATCTTGTTCACTGAAGCACTTGCAGAGTAGATGTTTCAGCAAACAGGTTTGATTGAAGTTCAGCAATTATAAGACCCGAAATATGTTTCACGAAGAGTGAGAGGTCTGAACGGGTGACAAAGTAGCTCAAAATCATGCGGTACTGGACTTTGAGATAATAGAGGGGACAAAAAATAGGGAGCCTCAGTACAGCTCCCCTGAATCAATATGTTCCCCACATTCTACCAAACCACCTTTCGCACCCACCTCAGGGAAACCCAGTCTTTGACCCTGCAATGGTTGTGTACGCCCATGCTGGGCGTACACAACCCACATTCCGCAGGTTTTGAGCTAGAAACATTGTATTTTTGATGCATGAGTGCATCCAAGATCAGAGTACAAGATATTGACCACAGTGGGATTGTGGCCGGGGTCATTGACGAGATGGGCTTGGTAGAGCAAATCAACCAGCGCCTCAAGCAACACCCGTTGCAGATCGTCAGCCCGGGGCAAGCGGTCAAAGCCATGATTCTCAAAGGAAAAAAACTAGGGCGGCAAAACTAGCTGGATAGCTTTCTGCTCCAGGTTAGCTAAATAAGCTGCAGGGGAACGTCGAAAATGCCGTTGTTGATTGCGCTTGTTTTGGCAAGCTTTGAGGTTAGCTCGAACAT
>NZ_JACSWB010000136.1 GCF_016888135.1 Leptolyngbya sp. CCY15150 | reverse complement strand
TTTGTCCGCAACTCAGCGTAGGTCATTTTCATCGGCTCACCCTAGTCTAGGCTCCTAGTAACGATTCTATCAGCTCAATTTCCGATAAGGTCTATTGGTGATGGTGGTAGCCGCAACATAACCTGCTAAATTGCCACGTTCAATTTGCTCGAAGATGAGAACTGCATTCTCGACAAAGGGTTGCCGCTCCAGGATGAGGTCTAAGACGATGTTGGTGTCGATGAGAATTTTCACGGGCAGGCTTACTGATATTTTTGGGTCAGGTAGTCGGTGTAGTCGGTTTGCAGTTCCTGATCGCTAGGGGCTGGTTCGGGCCGTTTAGCGATGCCCCGCAGTCCGGTAAGGGTTCCAGGAGGGATGACTTGAGGTTGAGGGGAGGGGAGTTGTTTTTGGTGGAGAAATTCGGCGAAGTGAAGAACTTCGTTGATTTGGTTCTCCGAGAAGTTTTGGATTAACTGGTAGAGTTTCTCGGAAGCAGTCATGGGGTCTGGGAAGTGCATGGGGTTGTACTTGTGTATGATTCCTCTGTTAACGAGGCAAGATATCGTCTAGGCGGAGTTGTAAGTTGGGCAATAGTCCCGAAGCGATCGCCTCGCCGAGTCGATATTGCTGCTGACGATACTCATCTCTATCCAATTGACAAAGGGTGAAGGTTGGTTGTTTTGGTTTGCCAATGAAGGCGATGCCACCTAGCCCACGATAATCAACAATCCAATATTCGGGGATGCCTAACAGTGCATATTCTTCAAGCTTGCGGGCGTAGTCTGTTTCCCAGTTGGTGCTGACCACCTCAACCACCAGTTTGATGGAGCGACCGGATGTAATCACAGATTGCCGCTGCCAGAGGGGTTCATTGTCTAAGAGGGTTTCGTCGAGGACGATAATGTCGGGACGACGAGCGGTGGCGACATCTGCGAAGGGTTGAATCAAGCAGGTGCGGGGACTAAACCAGGGATAGTTGGCATTTGTGATGGCAATCCCAATTTGCATGGCAAGCTTACCACTCACGGTTTCATGGGCCCCGGTCAGTGACCTGTCAATCAGTTCTCCATCGGCAAGCTCGTAGCGGGAATCATCGCCGTATTGGGCAATAAATTGAGCAACGGTGAGGGTTTGGGTGGGGGTGTAAGTCATCGCTAAAGTGTGACCTCTGAAAAGTCAATCCCACGATAAACTTGCTCAATGGGAAAACTCAAATTGACCGATTGCCATTCCACGATATCTCCAGCCCGATAATTGATAATTTCCCACCGCCCGTCATTGCCTTTGCGGTAAAGGTCGATCGCAATTTCCTGAGAACTAACCAAGACATAATCTTGCAATTGTGGATTCTGGCGATAGCGAAAAAACTTGTTGCCCCGGTCGTAAGCTTCTGTACTCTCAGACAAAACTTCAGCGATTAGGCAAGGATAGGTAATATATTGCGTTGTAGTTTTATCTCTGGGGTCACAGCTAACACTGGCATCAGGATAGGTGTAATCATTGGTTCCTGCCAGATTAACCCTGCAATCAGAGTTAAAGACTCGACAACTGCCATTAGACAAGTGATTATCCAAGAAAGCCGCAACTTTTAAGGCAATCCGGCTGTGATTTTGGGTTCCTCCACTCATGGCAAAAACTTCGCCATTGATGTACTCGTGGCGACATAATTGCTGCTCTTCCCAAGCGAAATATTCAGTGGGTGTTAACTTGGGAGAATGGCTCGGAACTGCAATCATGACTCTATCCTCCAAGGGTCTGTTCTAATGCTAACATCACCCCTCTAGGGGGAATCTAATTGGTCATAAAGCGCGATCGCATCCTCATCTTTTCGGTTCACGCTTGGCTGGCTTTTTCGATGATGCCTGCTGGCTGGTCATTTTGGTATAAAGCTCAAAAAGCTTCTCCAGCCGTTCCTTCAGCAGTTCGATGTAGAGACGATTGAGGCGACCCGTCGCCTTAATATCAAACGCATTCTCCCGAATCTGCCGAACCGTCGTAATGCCCGCCAGCGGCAAGAAAAACCCGAAGTGGTCATGAAACTGGGGGTAGTCGCAGGGGATAGTTTCGCCCTCCACCAGGTTTTCGGCCTCCAGCGTCTTACCATCCGTCGCCAAAATAAATTTAGCCTTGTATTTGCTGGTGGCCGAACTCTCCCGCAGCGCCGTGAGGGTTGCCGTCACCTCCCCCTCTGGGTACACCTTCAGGTGAATATTGTTGCGCTGAAGCACGCCCCCCAGATCAGACTGGTTTGAGCTGCCACTCTTGAGCTTCTTGATCGTCGTCGGCTTGTTGCCAAACGCTTCAAGAAACGCAAGGGGAAATGCCTCCGGGTCGAACGGCGCGCCCGCGAGCTGAAAAACAGCCTCTTCAATCTCAACGGCATTCATACTCAGACCACTAATAGCTCAAGGACAGTAGCACAAAGACTCCATAACCACCTCACAATACAACGATCACCTGAAGGCGATCGCATCATCCCTTAGAACCTTCGGGGCTAACAAGCCGCTGAACAGTTCCCAAGGATAGCCCTGTAGTTCTGGCAATCTTGCGGAATGAATGCCCTTCATCCCTCATCTCTAGGACAAGGTGAGCCTGTTCAGCGGTGTAGGACTTGGGGCGGCCGCCTAACGTTTTGCCCTGCGACCGTCGGTAAGCGATCGACTCCAGGGTACGCTCTCGGATCAGTTCCCGCTCAACCTCAGCAAGTCCAGTCAGCAGCCCGATGATCACAGGTGCCATCTTCCCTAGCCCCTTGGTGTTGATCAGTCCGTCCAACGTCTCCACATAGACCCCATCTTGCTGTAACGAGTGCAGCCGATTCACCACTTCGACTTGGGTACGCCCTAGGCGATCGAGCTTTGGGACTACCAGGGTATCGCCCTTGCTGAGTTCTGCTAGGCAGGCTTGAAGCTGCGGGCGATCGCTTTCCTTTGTTCTGGTGGAGATCCGCTCATGGAACACCAGGGCGCAACCGGCATTTTTCAGAACCTCAACTTGCCCCTGTTCATCCTGCGATTCAGTGCTGACCCTTGCGTACCCGATCCGTCTTGCCATGGTTCGTTTGTACTCTTGTATCGGTTGGTTGCCCTTTTGATACTCTAATTTTAACACAAGGTTTCGATACAGTGTTTTGAAACACCTAGAACCTAGTAAGCTCGTTAGGCTGATCAAAACTGGCACACTGTATCGTAAGCGTCCGGTAAAAATACAGTTCAACTGAGTACAATTGCTTATGAAAAGCGTATCGGAACTGCGATCGCCCTTGATCGAAGTCGCTACGGTTTCACCCCTAGCAACTGTATTTGACCCCATCCCACGGGCGACAGCCTTTGCGGATGCGGCCATGTCACTCCAGCCCTTAGCCGTGTATGCGCCAAAACATCCTGGTGTTCAAGCTTTGAACGCGATCGCATCTGGACTAGAGGAGAACTAATATGCCACGCAAAAAACTCCAGGCTCCGAAGATGAAGGGTGTTGAAGACTTGTTCATTATGGATGTGAGTCAATCGCAGCCCCATACGGTGTCAGTGGATAGTATTCGCTTGCCGGTTCGCCAACCCCGCCGCTACTTCGATGAAGAAAAGCTGGCGCAGCTCACGGCGTCGGTGAAAGAGTACGGCATCTTAGAACCGCTATTGGTGCGTCCGTTGCATAGCGGATTGTATGAGTTGGTGGCAGGCGATCGCCGGTTGCGGGCCGCCCAACAGGCTAATTTGAAGGATGTTCCGATCATTTCCCGTGAGTTAAGCGATAAACAGGCGATTCAGCTTGCCCTGATCGAAAACCTCCAGCGGGAAGGCCTGAACCCAGTGGAAGAAACGGAAGGGGTGCTGGCTCTGCTGAGCCTGGAACTAGACATTGAGAGAGATGCTGTAGTGGCGCTACTGCACCGATCTGAAACGGCACGTCGCCGGGGACAACGATTGCCGGATGGTGTTATGCGTCAGATTGAACAGATTGACCAAGTTTTTGCTAAGTTAGGGCATCTGACGGCAGACAGCTTTCGTTCCAATTGCCTACCGATCCTAAATCTGCCGGACGATGTTCTGTCGGTCTTGCAAGAGGGGAAGATTGCCTACACCAAAGCGATAACGATCGCCCGCTTAAAGGACAAACGGAAACGCACCAAGTTATTGAAGGAAGCGCTCGATCTAAAACTGAGCCTCAGTGAGAGTCGGGCGCGTCTGCAGGGACTCATGCCCGATCCCGAACAAACGCCGCTGCGGATCTTATCTCAGCGCTGGACTGCGATCGGGAAGCAACTGAAAAAGTCGGAGGTCTGGCGCGATCGCTCCACCCAGGAACGGATTACGGAACTGTTGGATGAACTGGAGCAGTTGACGGCGAAGGGATAGTAAATGAGCCGCAGAGCAACGGGAGGCACGGATGATGGAGCACGGCGATGTACTGAAAAAAATTCGGGGCGCGGCTGAATCAGGAGCGACAACGCTGTATTTGGGCGGAAATCGGTTGAGCAGCCTGCCGCCGGAGATTGTCCAACTGAGCCAACTGACAGAGCTGTATTTGAGCGGAAATCAGTTGAGCAGCCTGCCGCCGGAGATTGTCCAACTGAGCCAACTGACAACGCTGTATTTGAACGGAAATCAGTTGAGCAGCCTGCCGCCGGAGATTGTCCAACTGAGCCAACTGACAAGGCTGGATTTGAGCGACAATCAGTTGAGCAGCCTGCCGCCGGAGATTGTCCAACTGAGCCAACTGACAGAGCTGGATTTGAGCGACAATCAGTTGAGCAGCCTGCCGCCGGAGATTGTCCAACTGAGCCAACTGACAACGCTGGATTTGAGCGACAATCAGTTGAGCAGCCTGCCGCCGGAGATTGGACAACTGAGCCAACTGACAAGGCTGGATTTGAGCGGAAACCCCCTCCCGATCGCGCCAGAAATTTTGGGGCCGAAGCAATCGTATAAAGCTCCTGGAGATGTGCGTACCATTCTTCGGGTGTATTTTGCCACCCAGGAGGCAGATGCAACCGAGCCACTATATGAGGCTAAGTTTTTGATTGTCGGCGAAGGGGGAGCTGGCAAAACCTCTCTGGCCAAAAAGATCCAAAATCCAAACTATGCGCTAGATCCTGATGAAGCGTCCACCCACGGCATTGAGGTGATCCAATGGCGATTTCCCACCGATGATGGGCATGAGTTTCGGGTCAATCTGTGGGACTTTGGCGGACAGGAAATCTATCACCAAACCCATCAATTTTTCTTGACCCGCCGTGCCCTCTATGCCCTGGTTGCCGACGATCGCAAAGAAAATACCGACTTTCCCTTTTGGCTCAGTTCCATCGAACTATTCGGCGGCGATAGTCCAGTGCTGGTGATTCAAAATCAGAAAAGCGATCGCCCCTGCAATGTCAATCAGCAACAGCTCCGGGGCGATTTTCCCTACATCAAAGACTTTTATGACACCAATCTCAAAACCGGGCGCGGTCTAGACGACATTAAAGCCGCCATTCGCTACTACATTTCCAAGCTCGATCGCATCGGTATACCCCTGCCACGGGAATGGGTGCGCGTCCGCTATGCCCTCGAAAACGATGCCCGCAAACTCATTGACCAACGGGACTATTTCGAGCTGTGCCAACGCAATGGTGTGAGCGATCGTCAGGAAATGCTGAGCATCAGCGCCTTTTTGCACGAACTGGGTATCTGCCTGCACTTCCAGCGCGATCCCATCCTCAAACACCTGGTGATCCTGCGTCCCGACTGGGCTACCAATGCGGTCTATGCCATCACCACCAATCCCGACATCGCGGAAAATAAGGGGAGATTTACTCGCAGTGATGTCCAGACGATTTGGCAGAAATCGACCTATGCCAACCTGGAAGACGAACTGCTCCAGCTCATGCAGAACTTTAATCTGTGCTACCCCATCCCCGGCCTCGCCGATCGCTACATCGCCCCCCAACTGCTCGACTTCACCCCACCCGCCTACACCTGGGACATCGCCCATGCCCTCACCCTGCGCTACGAATATGACTTCATGCCCAAAGGCATCATCACCCAGCTCATCGTGCGGCTCTACCGCTGGATTGAGCAACAGCAACTCGTCTGGCGTAGCGGTGCCGTGTTCAACAACGGTCGCGCCCGCGTCGAAGTCATCGAAACCTATCGTCCCTACAAAGGTGAATTGCGTATTCGTGTATCGGGCGTGCATTCCAAAGAACTGCTGAGCATCATTGCCAACGAAATTGACCAGATCAATGCTGCCTTCGAGAAAATCAAAGTCTCCAAAAAAATTCCCTGCATCTGCGAGGAGTGCCAGACCGATCCGTCCCCCCATTTTTTCCTAATGAGAACCCTAGACCGCTACCTCGAAAAACGTCGGTATGACATCACCTGTGATAAAAGCTGCCGAGATGTGAATGTCCGAGAACTAACCGCCGTACTGTCCCCGTCTGACGCTCGATTCGCGCCAGATGAACGCGCCCAACAAGAACGCTTCGAGCAACTTAAACACCAACACGTTGAACAATACACCGCCCAGCCCATGTCAGATTCTAAATACAACTTCAACAATGTCCAGAACGTTCAGATTGTGGAAAACACTAGCGGCGGCGATGCCGTCATCCACAAGTACGCGAACGATCCCAACATCAAAACAGCCCTAGACTCCATCCTCGAACTGCTGGAACACCTGCAAACCCAGCACCCAAACACCCCGCCCGCCGAAGCCGAAACCGTACTGAATGCTGAACTGGTTACTCTCCAGCGAGAACAGCCATCGCGTTGGCAGAAATTGCAGCAACAGTTCCGCCAGCTTCCCAAGGATTTGCGCAACCCAGCCCGCTTGAAGCAGGCCAGTCAATCCGCCTTGGTGCAGGTGACGACTGACTTGACTGACAATGTGTTTTTGAATGTGCTAGTCGCTTTCTTGGATGGATTATCGGACGACCCCGAAACGTGAAGACGATGGCTCAGGAGGCAAGGATATGACCATTCCCGATCTCGGTTCCCTAGTTGACGTGAATCTCCGCGATGCCTGGCACCACGAAGCCCATAGCTTCACCCCTTGGCTGGCGGCCCACCTCGATGCGCTAGCGGCAAAAATCGGCATTCCGCTAGAGCTGGAAGGGCAAGAGGTGGCGGTTGAATCTTTTTCTGCCGACATATTGGCCCGCAATCCCCAAGATGACTCGCTGGTGTTGATCGAGAATCAGCTTGAGGGCAGTGACCACACTCACTTAGGGCAAATCATGACCTACTTGGCGGGGCTGAATGCTCACACAATCATCTGGGTGGCGGCGGCATTTCGAGAGCCACACCTATCGGCGCTGCGCTGGCTGAATGACAATACGGACGAAGCGTTTGCATTTTTTGCGGTGCAGGTCAGGGCGGTACGGATTGATGACTCGCCCATTGCGCCAATTTTTGAGGTATTGATCCGCCCAAACCATTGGGAGCGCCAACTCCAAGCTATCTCAAAATCAACGGGTGAACTCTCGCCCACCGGACAGTTCCGTAACGCTTTTTGGACACACTACGTCGATCGCTTTCCTGATGAACAGGCCCGCTACCCAGCAGATGCGGCAACGTCTCGGTGGCGATCGCTCGATGACCTGGGGCTGAATCTGTCGCTCTACTTGTCCAAAACATCGGTGGGGCTATTTGTGCGGGGGGCACGGGGCGTCTCCACTGAAGAAGTTTATGTGCTCTTGCAGCCCCATGTGGCGCAACTGGCTGAGCGCCTGGGCGTTGAGATGGGCAGTAAATATCTATTCAGCCAGTCCTATGCTGCTGATACGACCAATGAGGCACACTGGGATGAATTGAGCGATTGGCTTCACAGCACGGCCGATGCCTATGAAACGACGCTTCGAGACATTGTGAGTAGTGCAACGTGACCCTACACCTGCCATGAGTATTGGCGCTATCAACTGGAAACGCCCCACGGTAAACGTCAACAATTCCTACAAATCAAGGGTTATCCAGATTTTTCCTAGAAAATTGGGCACAGTGGATAGTTACGTCCCCGCGATGCCCCCAATGGAGTGAAGGTGAATGATCACAGGTGAATTGAAATCCAAGGTTGATAAGCTCTGGACGACGTTTTGGAATAACGGCATCAGTAACCCACTGTCGGTGATTGAGCAAATTTCGTACCTGTTGTTCATCAAGCGGTTGGATGACCTGGAATTGGCCAAGGAGAAAGGGGCGCTGCGGCTGCGGCGTCAGGTCAAAGACCCCATGTTTTCGGCGGAGCAGCAGCACCTTCGGTGGTCGCAGTTCAAGAACCAAGATGCTGAGACGATGTTGGCGATCGTGCGGGATGAGGCATTTCCCTTTATCAAAACAATGGGCAAGGCGATCGAGGGCAGCACCTATACCAAGCACATGAAGGATGCGGTGTTTTTGATTGCGTCGCCAGCGTTGTTAGCGGCGGTGATTGACCAGATTGAGCAAATTCCGATGGAGGATCGGGATACCCAGGGCGACCTCTATGAATATATGCTGTCGAAACTCAGCACGGCAGGCACAAATGGGCAGTTTCGCACGCCGCGCCACATCATCAAAATGATGGTGGAATTGATGGCTCCGGGGGCGCGGGATGTGATTTGTGATCCGGCTTGTGGAACAGCGGGCTTTCTGGTGGCGGCGGCGGAGTATGTGCGCGGGTTGAAGACTGAGGACGGCGGTGATGTGCTGAATGCGCCGGGCAATCGTGAGCATTTCAACCATGAGATGTTTCACGGATTTGATTTTGATGCAACGATGCTGCGGATCGGCAGTATGAACCTGATGCTGCACGGCATTGAGCAGCCCATTATCGAGGCGCGGGATTCGCTGGCGGAGGATCATGCGGGGGTGAAGGACTGCTTCACGATGATTTTGGCGAATCCGCCGTTTAAGGGGTCGTTGGAACAATCGACGATCGCCAAGGATCTGACTCAGGTGATCAAAACCACGAAGACGGAGCTATTGTTTATTCCGCTGTTTTTGCGGTTGCTGAAAACCGGGGGCAAGGGGGCGGTAATTGTGCCGGATGGGGTTTTGTTTGGTTCCTCGAAGGCGCATCAGGAAATCCGCGAGGTGTTGGTGGAAAACCATAAGCTGGATGGCGTGATTTCGATGCCGTCGGGGGTGTTCAAGCCCTATGCCGGGGTTTCGACGGCGATCTTGATGTTTACGAAGGTGGGGGTGAAGGCGAAGGGCACGGATTTTGTTTGGTTCTATGACATGACGGCGGATGGGTTATCGCTGGATGATAAGCGGCAGCCGGTGGCGGCGAATGATATTCCTGATATTGTGACCCAGTGGCAGCAGCGTGACCCGCAGCAGGAGAGCGATCGCACCGCGAAGGCGTTTTTTGTGCCGCGTGAGGAGATTGCGGCAAATGCCTATGATCTGTCGATTAATCGCTATAAGGAAATTGAGTATGAGGAGGTGCAGTACGAGCCGCCGCTGGTGATTCTGAAAACGCTGCGATCGCTGGAGGATGAGATTCGCCAGGATTTGGATGCGCTGGAGGAGATGCTGCGATAATGAAGAAACGCTCTGACTTGAGAGGCTAAATCATGGTGGATAAAGGATCACTGCTGGAGCGCATTACCCAAACACCGGGAAAGTGTGGTGGACGGCCTTGCATTCGAGGGATGCGAATTCGAGTGAGCGATATTTTGGAAACTCTTGCAGATAATGTCTCAGCGGCGGAAATTCTGGCAGATTTTCCCGATTTGGAGCCAGAGGATATTCAAGCCTGTTTGTTGTTTGCTGCGATGCGGATCGATTTTCCCAAGGTGCTGGTATGACTTTTTGGCTGAATGCCCAACTGCCGCCCAGCATGGCTCGTTGGCTGGCTGCGACGTTTGGCGTGAGTGTGGTGACACTCTATTCGAGGTGGCATTTGAGTCGTTGACAGGAAGCTGAATGGCGGATGGTTGGGCAAAGGTTGGATGTGTTAGTGAGGATATTGGGATGAGTCTAGCTTCTTGTTGGCCTGTAGTTGCTCTTGGCGAAGTAGTTGATAATAAGAATTCAAAGCGAATCCCTCTCAAGCAGTCAGATCGTGCAGCCCAGTCAGGTGAGTATCCTTACTATGGTGCATCTGGGATTATAGATTATGTAGATGAATATTTATTTGAAGGCCCACATTTGCTAATCGGGGAAGATGGAGCAAACTTACTTTCTCGCTCTACTCCTATTGCTTTTATGGCGTCTGGTAAATTTTGGGTCAATAACCACGCGCACGTTCTTGGCGCAACTGAATATATTAACCTTAGATTTCTTGAATATTTCTTTAAAACTCTTGATTTAGAGCCTTATGTAACAGGTTCAGCACAACCCAAGCTTAATCGCAAGAATTTAGATAGAATCCCAATCCCCCTACCCCCGATCGCAGAACAGAAACGAATTGCGGCGATTTTGGACAAGGCGGACTCGGTGCGACGGAAGCGCAAAGAGGCGATCGCCCTTACCGAAGAATTGTTGCGATCGGCGTTCCTAGAGATGTTCGGCGATCCCTTCACCAACCCGAAAGGGTGGGAAATGAAGGTTTTGCATGAAGTGCTTGATCTCATTACCTATGGACTAACTGTAAGGCCTAAATATCATGATGTAGGAATTCCACTGGTTTCAGGAACACAAATTAGACATGGAACGGTAGATTTAGTTGGTGCTCCTCATATTTCACGCGAGGATTATAAAAAACTTTCAGATAAGAGTAAAGCAAAATGCAGAGACATTTTATTTGCTAAGACTGGTGCTATTGGACATTGTGCGATGTTAGAGGTTAATCAAGAAGTCGCAGTAGCACAAAACATAGCTCGTCTCGTGTTCAAGGAAGATGAAATCAACCCACTTTTTGCACTTCACTATCTTCGGACAAAATTTGTTCAGGATTTAGCGAAGAGGCAGGCAAAGGGTAATGCTGTTCAAGATCTTCAGCTAGGAGAAATGAAAAAGTTCCCCATCCCAGTTCCTCCTATCCAAACACAAGAAGAATTTGCTAAGGCTTGTCTTCAAATAGAGCAATTGATTGAGCATAATTCAAACGAATATGATCTGACTGATATTCTCTTCAACTCCCTTCTACAACGCGCTTTTCGTGGTGAACTATAGACATGAGCCAGTCATTCAACGCCAACACTCAGCCCAAGCGCTCCAGCACAATGATCTGAACACCGCCGGATCACTCGCCCGCCGCGATCAGTTGAGCGCGATCGGGGTCTAGATGTCGTCGGAGGGGGGAGCGATCGCTGCAAACCAGTACCCCACGATAGGATGAGGGAGCGATCGCGCCACCAACTTACCTAACCGTGTAGCACTCCGCCATCTATTGGGAACCCTAGGCAATAGCTCCGAGAACACTCCCATGCCACCCACCAACTTCGCCTTCCTCCGTCCCGCCTTTCCGACCCTCTACAACCACGCCACCCACGCCGAGCGGTTGATTTATGCTGCCCCCCGCGCCAGTTGCTTCTATACCCGCTTCGCCCTAGAGCAAACCGTCCTGTGGCTGTATGAAAACGACCCAAACCTGCGCCTACCCTACGAAAATAGTCTGAGCGCCCTGATCCATGAACCCAGCTTCAAGCGCATCATCAACCCCGGACTATTCCCAAAAATTCGACTGATTCAACAACTGGGTAACAAGGCCGTCCACCAATCCCGCGACGTACAGGACGACGACGCCATCCGCCTTATCCAAGAACTGTTTCATATCCTCTACTGGCTAGCCCGCACCTATAGCCGCCGTGGGTGCGACCTGCCGAATTTGATATTCGATCGCGCCAACATTCCCCAACCGGCCGACCCCAACGCCCCCACCCAAGCCGACCTCAAAACCCTCGAACAACAGCTTTCAGAAACCGACAGCCTCCGCCGCATCGAAGCCGATCGCCGCCAAAAGACCGAAGCCGAACTGGATGCCGCCCGCGCCGAAATTGCTGCCCTGCGCCAAGCTAACGAAGCCGCCACCGACCCCCACGACTACAACGAAGCCGAGACCCGCCGCCTGCTCATTGACGTATTGCTGCGGGAAGCCGGATGGAACCCCAGCGACCCCAACGCCACCGAAGTAGAAGTGCAGGGAATGCCCACCCCCGACAACGGCAACACCGGCCGCGGCTTCGTGGACTATGTGCTGTGGGGCGATGATGGCAAACCCCTGGCGATCGTGGAAGCCAAACGCACCAGCACACGCCCCGAAGTGGGCAAACACCAAGCCAAACTCTATGCCGACTGCCTAGAGCAACGCTATGGCCAACGCCCGCTCATTTTCTACAGCAACGGCTATGAAACCTGGCTCTGGGACGATCGCGCCTACCCACCGCGCCAAGTCCTGGGCTTCCTGAAAAAAGACGAGCTGGAACGCATCATCTTTCGCCGCACCCACCGCAAACGCCTCAGCGCCACCCCCATCAACGAGGCGATCGCCGGTCGCCCTTACCAAACCGAAGCCATCCGCCGCATCACCGAAACCCTGGAAGCCGAACAATGCCGCAAAGCCCTGTTAGTCAAAGCCACCGGCACCGGCAAAACCCGAACCGCGATCGCCCTAGTTGACCTCCTCAAACGCGCCAACTGGGTGCGCCGCGTCCTATTCCTAGCCGATCGCAAATCCCTCGTCCGCCAAGCCTATCGCGCCTTCAAAACCCACCTGCCCACCGTCACCCCCATCAACCTGCTGCTGACCAAAGACATCAGCGGCGGTGATGTCATCCTGTCCACCTACCCCACCATCCTCAACGCCATCAACCGCACCGACGACGGCGATCGCCCGATGGGGGTGGGCTACTTCGACCTGGTGATCGTCGATGAAGCCCACCGCTCCATTTACAAAAAATACGGCGAAATCTTCGACTACTTTGATGCTTTTCTGATTGGACTGACCGCTACCCCCCGCTCCGAAGTCGATCGCGATACCTATCGCATCTTTGAACTCCAGCAGGGCGTTCCCACCTTCGCCTACGAACTGGATGATGCCGTCAACGATGGCCATCTGGTGCCGCCCAAGGGCGTAGACGTGCCGTTCAAATTCCTGCGTACCGGCATCAAATACAGCGACCTCAGCCCCGACGAACAGTTGGACTACGAAGAAAAATTCCGCGACGAAACCGGTGCAATCCCCACCGAAATCAACGCCGCCGCCCTGAATCAGTGGTTGTTCAATATCGAAACCGTTGATAAAGCTCTAGAAGTGCTGATGCAGCGCGGTCTGAAAGTGAACAGCGGCGATCGCCTCGGCAAAACCATCATCTTTGCCCGCAACCATGCCCACGCTCAATTTATCTGCGATCGCTTCAATGCCAGCTATCCCCACTACAACGGTCACTTCGCCCAGGTGATCGATAGCCAGAATCCCTATTCAGAAACCCTGCTGGATGACTTTTCTGATCCAAATAAAGACCCCGCGATCGCCATCTCCGTTGATATGCTCGACACCGGCGTAGACGTGCCCGAAGTCGTCAACCTGGTGTTTTTCAAACCCGTGTTCTCGCGGGTCAAATTCAACCAAATGATTGGCCGCGGCACCCGCCTCTGTCCTGACCTGTTTGGCCCCGACCAGCCCAAAACCCACTTCCTAGTCTTCGACCTCTGCGGCAACTTTGAATACTTCAGCCAAACCATCCCCGAAACCGATCAGAAACTGGCCGAATCCCTCACCACCCGCTTGGTCAAGCATCGCCTGGAATTAGCAGTCAAGCTCACCGAAGCGAACACCACACCCGATCCAGCCTCATCGCCCCTCGATGCCCTCCGCACCGGCTTGCTGGACGACCTGCATCGCCATGTGGACACCATGCCCCGCGAAAACTTCATCGTGCGCCGCCACCTGGAACCGATCGAATCCTTTGCCAACCGCGATCGCTGGAATGCCCTCAGCGACAACGACATCACCACCATCGCCGAAACCCTCGCCCCCCTGCCCAACGGCCTACCCAACGAAGACCCCCTCGCCAAAGAATTTGACCTGCTTTGCCTCAAGCTCCAGCTTGCCATCCTCAAAACCTCCGGCAGCTACGAACGATTGCGCGATCGCATTCGAGACATCCTCAGCGTGCTGGAAACCAAACCCGACATTCCCATGATCAACGCGCACCTGGCCTTCATCCAAGCCGTGCAGGAAGAACAATGGTGGAGCGGCGTCACCCTGCCGATGGTGGAAGAGATCCGGCAACGCATTCGGGATCTAGTCAAATTCATCGAACGCCAGCAGCAAAAAACCGTGATTACCGACTTTGCCGATGAACTGGGCGAAGTCCAAGACGTGGACGTACCCACCTACCAAACCGGCTTCAGCCCCTACCAATATCGCAAAAAAGTCGAAGCCTACATTCACGCCAACGAAAACCATGTGGCGATCGCCAAACTCAAACGCAACACCCCTCTCACCGACGCCGACCTCTCCGAACTGGAAGCCATGCTGTTCGCCGCCGATGAAATCGAAAGCCGCGAACGGTTTGAAACCGTGTTTGGCAAAACCAAAAGCCTGAAACGCTTGATTCGTGAAATCGTCGGACTCGATCGCATCGCCGCCAAAGCCGCCTTCGCCACCTACCTAGAAGGCACCACTTTATCCGCCAACCAAATCCGCTTTATCGAGAACATCATCGACTATCTGACCCAGCACGGCATCATGGATCCGGGAATGCTGTACGAATCACCCTATACCGATACCCATCCCGAAGGGCTAGATGGTCTATTCCGCAATAACGACGCCGATAATATTATCTCGATTATCGAAGCATTCAATACGGCGGTGGATGTGGACTTTTCGGAAGATGCGGCGTCTGCTTGATGGGGCATGGTAGGGGCGATCGCCCTGCTATCCAAATCACACCAATCTTAGGCACTGGCTGAAAGCCGTCTGGGACAAGCTCTCCATTCCCCGTGCGAAGGAGTTTCAGCCTACCGTACATTAGCCATTCGTCTCTTCAAGAAAAAAAGAACATACTAGGAACAAGAATTCTCATTTCATTAGCCCCATGCTAGAAACCGTTGTTGGCGCGATCGCAGGCCCCATCTTTGAGCAGGTCTTCAAAGTGGGGAAATTTGTTACGGATGACATGGAGAAGACAAAACGCAATGTCAACGACATCAACAAACGTTTAGCCGCCTGTCAGAAATACGAGCAGCGCTACCGCGATCGCCACGGACGGATCAAAATCATGCCCGGATTGATGAAAGAGGACGTACCGCTGGAGTCTGTCTACACGGCCATCAAGCTGCTAGATGACAGAAGCCGTCGATACTTTCGCACCGAGCAAGACTTGGAAGAAGCCTATCGTCAGTCAGCACGTCGGAGTTTTCAATTAGGAACGGGTAAACGACATGACGGAATGGAGGTCGCTAACCAGCACCAATTTTTGATGGTTCTGGGTGCGCCAGGAATTGGGAAGTCCACATTTCTACGAAAACTGGGCATGGAAGCGCTGAAACCGGATAGTCAACTCCAGAAGGGGCAGATTCCTGTTTTCATTGAGTTGAAGACAATGAAAGACCCTGGACTCAACTTAGTTGAGGTGATTGCAAAAGAATTTGAGGTCTGTGGATTTCCTGCGGCTCAAGACTTTACGAACTGTGCCATAAGCCAGGGGAAATTACTCATTCTGTTTGATGGACTGGATGAAGTACCTACGTTGAACCTCAACCATGTCACGGAATGTATTGAAAACTTTGTTGACCAGTACGATCAAAACTGTTTTGTTGCATCCTGTCGGATTGCCGCCTATAAAAGCAGCTTCAGGCGTTTTACGGATGTCACAATTGCCGAATTTGATGATGAACAGATTGAGCAGTTCATCCGGCGTTGGTTTCACTCAGATTTGGACAACAGAGAAAAGACAGCGGACAAATATTGGCAACTCTTATCGCAGCCAGAGCACAAAGCCACTAAGGAATTAGCACAAACACCGCTCTTATTGACGTTTCTCTGCCTTGTCTATGATAGAGAGCAGATACTTCCCCCGAATCGCAGCACACTGTATGGTGATGCACTCAATATCTTGATGAAAGAGTGGTCGGCCCAAAAACGGTTGGAGCGCGACCCCATTTATGAAGGCTTTCACCCGGATCTAGAGAAGGAACTGTTAGCTCAGATTGCCTACGACAGTTTTAAGCAAGACCAACTCTTTTTCTCGAAGAAAGACATCACAGAGCGGATCGCCGAATTTCTGGCGGACACACTCAACGCGCCAAAACACTTAGACGGTGCTGCGGTGCTCAAAGCCATCGAAGTGCAGCAAGGCATACTGGTTGAACGCGCCACAAATACCTATTCCTTCTCACACTTGACGATTCAAGAGTATCTCACTGCTCAGTACATTGTTGACCAAGGGCTCGTGGATGAACTCGTTGAGCAGCATATCATCGATAAGCGATGGCGTGAGGTCTTCTTACTCGTGGCAGGGCTGCTGAGGGGGAGGATTCAGACACTTCTATCCAAAATGGAAAAGAGTGCAGGGGTGTATGCTGCCAAGAGTCAAAAAGTGGAAAACCTGATTGCTTGGGCGCAATACATTACAGACACCCAAAATGCCTCCCTGAATACCAGGGCTGCTGCATTAAGTATCGCCAGCGCCAGCAACAGAAACATCGACATCGACATCGCCAGAGCCAGCGGCATCGACATCACCATCGACATCGCCAGAGACATCGCCATCGACATCGCCAGAGCCAGAGACATCGACATCGACATCGACAGAACCAGAGCCAGAGCCAGAGACATCGACAGAGCCATCGCCATCGCCAGAGACAGCGCCAGAGACAGCGCCAGTCTTATCTATGCTATTCAAGACAACATTTTCACATCGAAGACCTTAGAAGAGTTGCCTAAAAAATTAAATCAGTTACAAGAATCAATTCCGAGAAGAGATGCACCATCTCAAGAGTGGAAAGATTGGGCTAATCGCTTGCTAGAAGCGTGGCTCAACGGGTTTAATCTCACAAAGGAAAATACTAGCTTTACAAAGGAGGAAGCTCAAACTCTAGTAAATTACCTTTACATCACCGAACTTCTCATCCGTTGCAAAGAAGCTGCGACCCGTATTTCTAAGAAAGATTGGGAAGCAATGGAGTCTCGGTTGTTGACTCTGAAGGACATCCCATAGGTGAAAACTTCAGCTACCGCTTTCAATTGGGGACGATTCTCGATTGGCTCACGGGTGCTGACCTGCTCGGAGAATTCGCGATCGCCCGCGATGTCGATCCTGATGTCTTGGTGGAGGATGCCCAATTGGCTGCACAATTCAAGCCGAGTACCCGTTGGACAGTTCCGGCTGGGTGGCTTTCTGAGGTTGAAAAGGTGGAGGGTGGCCGGGTATTCGTAACAGTCAACGGCATGAAGGATGACTACCCTCCACACCTGCTGACCCTGCTACAGGGTTAAGGCTGATGCAGTTCAGATGGCAACGGGTGATCTTTGCTGCGATCGCTGGACTGCTGCTACTGGCGATCGGTGATTTACTGCGAGTGGAACTCATGCACCGGATCAGGGTGCATCAAGCGGATGGTATGTGGTGCATCATTGCTGACCCAGACGGTAGCGTAGAGCGGCGCTATGGTGCGGCAAACTGTGGAGAATCTGAACGGGTGACAACGTCCCTAGAAGTCTTGCTGCAACAGGGATAGCGCATGAAACCCACGCTGAAAATAGAGCCGTTTATGGGGTTTGAGTGCTA
>NZ_JACSWB010000135.1 GCF_016888135.1 Leptolyngbya sp. CCY15150 | reverse complement strand
ACCTACCACTGATCCCGGTGATGACTTTACGACTGCATTCAATATAGGTTCACTCACCAGCAGTCGTTCCTATAGACAGTTTGTCGGTGTGGTCGATTCGACGGATGTTTATCGTTTTTCGTTGAGTGGTAGTCGCACCGTTGGGGCAACCATCAGCGGATTAACCGGACGCGTGCAGCTCTCGCTGTACCGGGATAGTAATAATAATGGTGTTGCCGATTCTTCTGAACGCATCACCTTCTCGTCTGGTAGTTCTAGTCTCGCCCCCTTCTCCATTAATCGCACCCTGGAAGCAGATACCTACTTCTTTGTTGTTGATGCATTCACCAATAACAATACGGCGTACAACCTCAACTTGGGGGTTTAAACCAGACAACGTAAGATAGTTTGAGACTCGTTAGTTGACCGTCTAACCTATCAAGTTGAGCTGGTTTTGACCAGATGATCACAGCCGCCCTTGATCAAGAGCGGCTGTGAACCCAGTCTCCACCGGTGAGCCGAGCTTCAGCGACAACGTTTCCCCCGAGAAAACCAGTCGGTTGTTACTAGACCTTATCGGTCACTAGTTGCCCGATATCCCAATGGATGTAGTAACCATAAGAGCGATCGGTTTCGGGCCAAGACTTGATTATTTTTCCTAATTCCGATGAAGTCTAAAGTCTACTGTAGATGTTGTTGCAAGAACGCGGTAGTGCGCTCCCAGGCTGCTTCAGCCGCTTCCGGATTATAGCGGGTGCCGGATGAGTTGGCGAAGGCGTGGTCGGCATCATCGTAGATGTAAATCTCGGCTTCTTTATCTAGCGCATTGAGCGTGGCCTCAAACGCTTGCACCGTCTCAACGGAAGGATTAGTATCCAAGGCTCCGAAGATTCCCAAAATGGGCATGGTGAGAGGCTCAAGCACCTCTGCATCCGTTTCGAGCTGACCACCGTAGTAGATCACAGCGGCATCCAAATCCTCGGGTAGGATCAGCGCTGTCCTTAGAGACCAGCTTCCCCCAAAACACCAGCCAATACTGCCAATGCTAGGCGCACCTTGTTCCGTCGATAGATATTGAAAAGCTTGGCGAAGATTATCTTCTAGCTGCTCGGGACGCTGAGCCGCATCTTCCACCAGCGATCGCGCCACCTCAGGCGTATCGGCTACACTCCCCAGAAGGTCAACAGCCAGGGCCACATAGCCCTCTCCCGCTAAGCGCTCGGTCATCTGTTCAATATTGTCGTTGAGCCCCCACCATTCATGGATAACAATTAGGCCAGGATGGGGCTGGCTTGTATCTGCAGGGCGAGCCAGATAGCCGGTTACCGGTGTACCCTCTACTGTGGCGTAGGTGACTGACTCCGACACCACCGGCTGGCTAGGTTCTGGGGCGATCGCTAGGGTGGGTACAGGGCGATCGCCTTGATGGACTTGGTAGAGGCGATCGCTTACGGATGCAGTGGCGGGGGCCGGCTGCTCAGGACGCAGCAACGAGAGCCCTACAACGGCAAGGGCCGTTAGGATAATCAAACTGAGGATTTTGCGCATGATTGTTCTTTGAGAAACTACTTAGGGAGTATGGGTTACGCTTTGCTGGCCATCACCAGTTGCCCCGTTGGCAAAGGAGGATCCGTCACGCGATCAATCGTAATCAGCAGTTGATGGGGAGGAGTGACACAGGTGTTGGACGGAGCTGTCCAGTGGGAGGTGCCGGTTGCATCGCTGTTAAACTCTCCACAGTAGACCGGGTCGGCCGATTCATCTGGCACAGACCACAGACGATAAATGCGATCGCCCACTAGCGGCGGCAAGTTGTGAGAAACGAGCACCATTTCAGAACGATCCGGCAGGGTCACCAGGCTACCATAGGTTGGCTCGTCTGGGTCAACACCCTGCAGCGTGTAAATGGTGGTGCTAGGCTGACCCAGGGCTGTCAGAATAATGTCGGCATCTTGTTGCTCCAGCAGCAGGCGATCGCGCTCTGCCCTGACAGCGACTAGCTCCTGCTGTAGGCGATCGCGATCGGCGACCTGCTGCCGCAGACGTAGATTATCACCCCCGAGAAAGAGACCTACACCGAGGGCGATCGCTGCCCACACCCATATGCGCCGAGGCCGCCAAGCGCTACCCGTCGAAGGATCGCCCACCGCCGCCAGCAAACGTTGCTTCACGCGGCGGGACGGTGTTGAAAGCGGGAGAGCGTAGGGCAGCAGCGCCAGAACTTCTTGGTAGGCCTGAAGTTCTTTTTGCACAGCCGGATCCTGATGTAACCACTGCTGCACCAGCTCCACATCCTCCGGCGGAAGTGCGCCTAGGGCATAGTCAGCGATTAAGTCTTGCCAGTTTTCAGGTAGTTCAGAGGGAGCCATAGAACAGAAGAGTTAGAAGTATTGCTGTAATGCCTTGCGAAGTTTCTTGAGTCCCTGACGTGAACGAGTTTTAACGGTCCCGAGGGGAATGCCCAGTTTCTGAGCCACCTCTGACTGGCTATACCCTTGATAATAAGCAATTTCCAGAACCTGTCGTTCTGCATCAGATAACTGATCAAGTGCGTCCCGAGTGATGCGCGATCGCTCGCCCATCGAAACATGATCCAGTGGACTGATCCCGGATGTTTCGCTTTTCATCGCCATTCGCCATCGTTGTAACACTTGGGTACGAGTCCCTTTGGTGCGCAGTCGATCAATCGCTCGCGATCGCACGTAGATCATGAGAAACCGACTGAGTGACCCCCGAGACGGATCATAAATATCACGTTGCCATAATGCTAGAAATGTATCTTGCGTCAAGTCTTCCGACTCACCTACATCTTTCAGCATTCTAAAAGCCAAGCTATACACTAGCTTGGCATAGCGCTCATAGAGCGTATTTAAAGCGTCTACCTGACCCGAGCGAATCGCCTGGATTAAATCTACGTCAGATGGACAATGAATAGATTCAGTCGAAGGGGGAGCGTCCATGGATGTTGAACAATAACGTCGAAGCCTCGCAATCTCAGTCCGATAAGTTGAAAGACTTAAACTTCCCAGATGCTAGCTAAGTCTGGGAAGCCTAAGGTCTTTGATTCATGATCCAGTAGGTTTATGGCGCTCAGAGGAGTTTAGCTGGCGTTGCTGAGCTGGTATGCAGTCCTAAATCTGCCCTCACCCAAGCCCTCTCGGGGAGAGGGAATCAGAGTTCTAGCTTCTTTCTCCCTAAGAAAAAGGGTTGGGGATGAGGGCAGATCACGCATCGATTCAGCAACGCCGTTTAGCTACGCCAAACCTATCCGCTTACCTACATATCGGGGGGGAGGATGACTTGATCGATCACGTGGACAACACCGTTACTAGCTTCGATATCTGCCATAACCACGGAGGCATTGTTCACCATGACACCCGCTTCGCTCACATCAACCATGATAGAACGACCTTCAGCCGTGGGGACAGCACCAGATGTTAAATCTGTTGACATCACGCTGCCAGGTACGACGTGGTAGGTGAGGATGCTCACCAGGATATCCTTGTTTTCGGGTAGGAGTAAAGCTTCTAGGGTGCCGGGAGGCAGTGCAGCAAAGGCTTCATCCGTGGGAGCAAACACGGTGAAGGGCCCTTCTCCCTGCAAGGTGCTCACCAAATCGGCTGCTTCTAGGGCCGCCGTTAGAGTTTGAAACGATTCACTAGATGCAGCAATGTCTACGATGGTCGGTTGACCCATCATGGGTTCCGTTGCTTCATCCATCATGGTGGGTTCAGCCATATCATCCATCATGGTCTCAGCCGCTTCGTAGGCGGTACCAGCCATGAGCGTGTCTGTCACCATGGGTGCAGTGGTGTTTGCTAGGGTGGGCAGGGCGATCGCCACTCCCACAGCACTCGCTCCAGCAATCATCAGGGACTTTAGTAAGGCCATAGTAACGTTCCTCGTTCAACTAAACTGCGTCTACTTCAACAGCAAAAAAAATGTCTGTTGCCGTGAATACAAGATAGAGACTCTAACTGTGAGAAAAATCAAACTTTAGGCTGATTTCTCTCGATTATTGGCGAAAACACGCAGTTTTCACGTGTTTTTGACCAATACAGCACATTGACATCTATCCCACCATGGAAAGCGGCTAACGCGCATCTCTCCACAAGCAGGCGTCTTCTCAGACACCTTCACAAATAGTTACGAAGCAACTCACCAATTGGATTGCATGGTAAGAAAAATTTGGGTCTAGGGAATGGGCTGGTTGAGTTCTCGGCGCAGTTGTTCGGCGGTGGGCAAGGTGCCTTGGAGGTCTTCCGGCAGGGCATCACTGAGCTGGTAGGTAGACACGCCGATGGGTTTGTTGAGACCCTGGAGGGCATATTCAACCACGGTTTTGTCCTTCGATTTACAGAGAATAATGCCGATGGTGGGGGCATCTCGGGGCGATCGCAACTGGTGATCCACGGCAGACACGTAGAAATTCATCTTGCCGGAAAACTCTGGCTCAAATTCCCCCATCTTCAGATCAATCACCACATAGCAATAGAGTTGTACATGGTAGAACAGCAGGTCGATGCGATAGTCCTTGCCGCCCACCTCCATGGCATACTGACTGCCGATGAAGGCAAACCCCACGCCTAGCTCCAAGAGAAAGTCGCGGATGTGATCCGTCAGGGCTCTCTCCAAGTCGCGCTCTTGGCGATCGGCTTCGAGGGTGAGGAAGTCAAAGTTGTAGGGATCTTTGATCAACTGCTGCGCGAGGTCAGACTGGGCCTTGGGTAGAGCAGTTTCAAAATTGGTGATGGCTTCTCCCTGACGTTGATAGAGCTGGCGTTCGATGTGATGCACCAACACATTGCGGCTCCAGCCATGGGCGATCGCTTGTTGGGCATACCACAGCCGTTCTGCTGGATCTTTGACAGCTTCCAACAGACGAATGTTGTGCCCCCAAGGAATTTGTCCAACAACCTGTTGAACAATTGCCTCGTCGGGGTAGGCTTCGGCAAACGCCCGCATGTAGAGCAGGTTTGTGCGGGAAAAGCCCTTCATGTCTGGAAACGCCTGGCGCAAATCTTGCGACAATTGGGTCACCACCTTGGCTCCCCAGCCTTGGGCCTGCTGGCGGCTGAGAATGTCTCGGCCAATCTGCCAATAGAGGGTGATGAGTTCGCAGTTAACCGCTAGGGCAGCCCGCACTTGGGCCGCCTGAATGCGTTGTTTCAGATCCTGGAGAAAATCTTGGTAGGGGCGATCGAGGGAGGGCGCAGTCATCGCAGGTAGATCGGAGGTCGATTGGAGCTAGATCGAATGTACTCTGCTGCATTGTACCTGGATTTCTCGGGTGTAAGTCGGTGGACGCCATGAAATGCAGCTTGGGTGACGGGTTTCGGCTTCGCTCAACCCGCTGCTCGATGCAGCTACACCGGGTTTCGGCTTCGCTCAACCCGCTGCGCGTCAGGAAGCTCAGGGGACGGATTTTGGCGTCACTCAACCCTCTTTGCATCAGGATTTGGGCATGAAGCGACGTCGAAATGCTGGCCAATCGTTATGTCCTCCCACAGCCCCCATCCTGCCAATTGAGAAAGCTTAAACTTGCCTTTATCTCCACCCCGTACACTAGGGGCGGTCTCTCAACAGCTTGCTGCCAGAGGCGTAAAAACTCAGGGTGCAACCACAACGTAATAAGGGAATCGATCCGGCGGATTAGTCAGAGAGGCATGAGTTTACCTAGTTTCAAGTCACCCAAGCCCACCCGCGATCGCCCAGGATCCTGGGTTGATGCCTTAGCTCACACGGCCTTTGCGATCGCCGCTGCCATTCCCACCATGATAGCGATCGCCATCATGGCGACCTTCATCTATCAGAGCTTTTTGTTTTTCCGAGAGGTTTCCCTAGGGAGGTTTCTCACCGATACGAGCTGGACGCCCCTGTTTTCTAACCAGGGCTACGGCATCATTGTTCTGGTGGCCGGTACGGGACTGATTTCAACCATCGCCATGCTGTTTGCCGTTCCCGTGGGTACCCTAGCGGCGATCTATTTAAGTGAGTACGCCAAGGATCCAGCTCGACAAGTGCTGAAATCTGCCCTAGAAACCCTGTCGGGCATTCCCACAATCGTCTTTGGCTACTTTGCCATCTCGTTTGTTACGCCAGCCCTGCAGAGGGTGATACCCAGCCTGTCGGTGTTTAACGCCCTGAGTGCTGGATTGGTGACCGGGGTGTTGATTGTACCGATCATTTCATCCATTGGTGAAGATACGCTGCGCAGCATACCCGCTACCCTTCGACAGGGAGCCTACACCCTAGGGTTTACTAAGCGAGAGGTGATTCAGCACATCATCTTGCCCGCCGCCCTGCCGGGGATTCTTGCCTCCTACACCCTCGCTGCCAGCCGCAGCCTGGGAGAAACGATGATTGCAGCGATCGCTGCCGGACAACGCCCCCACCTCACCCTCAATCCCTTAGTTCCTATTTCCAGCATCACGGCCTATATTATCCAGGTGAGCTTAGGCGATGTACCCTCCGATTCCCTGAGATTTCATACCATTTTTGCGGCGGGCATGGTCTTGTTTTTAATCACCTTATCTCTCAATAGCTTCGGGCGATGGTTGCTGCATCGCTATAAAAAAGGGATGCAGCAACTGCTCATTCCATCAGTAGACATGCTGCAGGGAACGCTTCCCCTAGGGGCGATCGCTCCAGCCATGACCTTGCCGCCAGTGGCATTTCGCGGCAATCTCAACCGGCGGCAATGGCTCGATCGCCTGCTGACGGTTCTAGGATTCTTGTCCGTCATGGTGGGCATCTTGACGCTATTGCTGATGGCTCTTGTAGCTTTTCGCAGTGGGTTTAGCCGACTAAGCTGGGACTTTCTCGTCAACTTTCCATCTCGTCGCCCAGAAGATGCAGGCATCTATGCATCCTTAGTGGGAACAACGTTGCTGATGTTGATGACGGCCATGATGACCATTCCCATTGGTATCTCAGCCGCAATTTACCTAGAGGAATATATCCCCGATCGCCCCCTAAATCGTGCCCTAGACGTCTTGATTGCTAACTTAGCTGCTGTTCCCTCCATCCTCTATGGTCTCCTAGGACTAGCGCTCTTTGTCCGACAGCTTTCTCCAATTACCGGCGGACGCAGTCTGCTCTCTGCAGCGCTGGTGATGTCCATTATTGCCCTGCCCCTAGTCATTATTACTACCCGCAGTGCTCTGCGCTCTGTGCCGAGTCAGCTCCGGCAAGCTGGCTACAGTGTAGGCATGAGCCGACTCCAGGCGCTGTGTCACGTCATCATACCAGCGGCTGCACCAGGTATCATTACGGGAATTATGCTGGCGCTATCCCGCGTTGCCGGAGAAGCCGCTGCCCTCATTGCCATCGGAGCGATCGCCTTTGTCAGTGTTGCTCCATCCTTATCGATTGCCGGACTCCAAGATCCGTTTTCGACCTTGCCCACCCAAATCTTCTTTTGGGCCGCCCGTCCCCAGGATGGCTATCAGGTCAATGCCGCCGCCGCCATTTTAGTCCTAGGCGGATTAGTGTTCCTGCTCAACCTTGCAGCCGTGCTGCTCCGAGATTTCCATAGTCGCTATGTTCGCTAGGAGTTTGTGGATGCCTACTTTATTTTCTTCCATGTCTCAGGCTAGGCCAGACATGGCTATTTTAGAAGCTCAGGACTTAGCGATCGCCTACAGCGGTCAGACCATTTTGCACCAAGTCAATCTCAAGATCTATCCTAAACAAATCACGGGACTCATTGGCCCCTCAGGCTGTGGCAAAAGTAGCCTATTGCGTTGCTTTAATCGACTCCTTGATTTTGTACCCGCTGCTACGATCAAAGGACAGATTCGTCTGGCTGGACAGAATTTGTACGCCATACCCGATACCATTGTGCGTCGCCGAATTGGCATGGTGTTTCAGCAACCCAATCCTTTCCCCAAATCGGTATACGACAATATCGCCCTTGGGCTACGGGTGAATGGCTGTCGGCAAGATATTGACGCTATTGTGGAGCAGGTGTTGCGTCAGGTAGGTCTCTGGCAAGAGGTAAAGGCAGACTTGAATAAAAATGCCATGCTGCTCTCCGGCGGTCAGCAGCAGCGCCTTTGTATTGCCCGCACCATTGCCCTACAGCCAGATATTATCTTAATGGATGAACCCTGCGCCGCCCTTGACCCAGTCTCCGCCGATCGCATCAGTAGCTTACTCATTGAAATGAAGCAGCATTATACGATTGTGATGGTAACCCACGATCTGCGCCAAGCGGCCCGCATTACCGATCGCTTAGCATTCTTCAACGTGATTTCCGAGGGCGATCGCCTTGTAGGACAGTTAGTTGAGTATGATGAAACCCCCAAAATCTTTGGCAGTCCATCCTCGTCTGCGACCTGGAGCTATATCCATTATGGTCATATGTCGCTTTAATCCCACTAGGGCTCAGGAGAAGGAGGGGCGATCGCTTTCATAGCTCTGGCCAACTCTATGGGAAACAGGATAACCGTGTTGGATACATTATTCCCTAAACTATCTAAAGCCTGCAGGGTCTTGAGTTCCAAGGCAATAGGATTTTCCGCCATCAGATTCGCTGCATCGACTAGATTCTGGGCCGCGAGGCGATCGCCCTCAGCTTTGGTAATGGTGGCGCGTTTTTCCCGTTCAGCGGCGGCTTGACGAGACATAACCCGCTTCAAATCTTCTGGTAGCTCGAAATCCTGGAGCTGGATAGAGTCGATATTCAGCCCCCAGGCCTGCACCCGTTCTTCCACAATACTGGCAATCCGCTGTTGAACTTGCTCGCGCTCTGACAATAGTTCATCAAGGGTAGACGCTCCCACCACATCCCGCAGGGCAGCTTGGGTATATTGGGAAATAGCGAAGCGAAAATCTTGAATCGAGGTAATCGCTAAGGCTGGATCCCGCACCATGAAAAATAGGGCACTGTCGATAACAGCAGGTACGTTATCACGGGTAATCGCCTTTTGCTGAGGAATATTGACCACCAAGGTGCGCGTATCCACAAACCGCACATACTCTAAACCTGGAATCGTGTAAAATAAGCCAGGGCCGCGAATAGTCTGAAATTTGCCAAGCCGCAGGATCACACCACGTTCCCACTCTGCCGCCACCCGCACCCCGCCCACTAAACCATTCCATAGGGTACTGGCCAATAACGCTGCTACCAACTGGGGGGCCTTGCGTTCCAAGCGATCCATTTGCACACCTTGAGCGATCGCGATAAACAACAATACCGTGGGAATCCAAAACAAAACGGAGCGAATCGTTCCCCCCAAGGAAACATGCTCAGCCGTTGGAGTAGCATAAACTTTCGGATCAGTCTGGGTCTCGCCAGTCATAGAAGTATGTCCTGAAAGTAATTTAATCCTAGATTTTGCTTGAAACGAGAGAATTAACTATCATTAGTCTATCCTATTAAGCGCTACCCTCTCCCTATCTTAACCCCAATTGACTGATAAATGCTAGTGTCCAGTGCTTGAACTTACAGCTCAACAAACTAAGTCGTCTTTTACTGAATCATTGACCTTCATGACCCCGCCTAGGCGGGTTTTGCCTGCATAGGTGCAGATGCGGCGTTGCAAAATCGAGATATGATTTGCTTTCATCCCCAACCCTTCTCCCTGCGGAGAGGGCTGGGGTGAGGACAGATTTAGGACTTCATACCTGCATTCAGAAACGCCAGCGCGGATGCTAGCTAGCAATCTTGAGCGTGAAGCCCCAAATTCTTATCGCAGAAGGTGAAGCCCTAGAAAAACTCGTCAGATCTACACTAACCTTAGCTACGACGAATAAAACGTCCAATTGCTGAAGCAATCCGCAGGGCAAGTTTTTTTCTATCCACATAGCGATGTGAGTAGACTGGAATTGGAGATGTTGCATGTTGCCAGAATAGTTTATCTGTATAAGAAGGAGATACCCCGCCAAGTGCCTTGGCGATGAGTTTCTTTCTCCATGGTTTGACGATGTTTGCGCCTGCTGCATGGGACATCAGAAAACCTCTAGTGGTAAAATCCATACCTTCTGGCCCTACAGTACTCATAGGATACATGCTAACCATGAGTGCAATGTTTAAGGCGTCTTGGTCATGCAGATTAATGTATGGATAGCGGTGATCTGAGCCACGAGACATGTATGCATCATCATTCCTGAACAAGGTGATCAGGGTTGACCATAGGGAAAGAATAGATGCATGATCCTTGTGGATGCCCACAAATCCGGCGTTATAGTACCGTTCCAATAATCGAAGACAGGGATATCCCTTAGTTTCAATATAGTCTCGCCAAGCTAGGCGAATTGGATGATTAGAGGTGAGGAAATAGGGCCAGGCATCTTCACAAAGAGCAACACCCCGTTGAACCCATCGCTCGTAGAAATCCCACAGGCTACGATTTACAATGTCAGGGTCAAAATAGAACATGGCTTCTGCCTCTGGGCAATAGTCTTTCCAGAGAATCTGCATGAATTCAGGTTTGTAAAAAGAGAAATACGTATCTGCTGTTATATGTATAAATCGCAGACACAGTCCATCGGCAGCCACCAATTCTTGATAGCCTTCACTTTGCTTAGCAGTTGATGCCCAAGGTGGTAAGTTTCCACGATAGCCTACCCATATCGTTCCTCGATATCCTCGTTGATAAAGAGAATTAGCTAGAACTCCCACTCCATAATGGTAGTCTCCTTCAAACAACGTGCAAATAGATGCTTGCATGGTATTGTCCTGATTAATTTAAACCCAAAGCTGGCTAATCAATGCAGTAAGGAATTATGCAGGAACGATGATGGTAGTGTGAAATGCTCATCTCAGCAATCTCACATAGATAAGATACAGGTGTTGCTAACTAACAACAGGACTTAGACTATCGTTTAAATCGTGTTGTTTTGAACTGGGCTCAGCAATTAGCAGCGTCTAGCCTAGCTTGAATCTTGATCAAAACCTGGTTCTTTTTAAGAAAGGATCAAGTCTTGAAGAGAGTTTCAACTAGAACCTAGATGTTTCTCAAGAATTTCTCAAGGTTCAAGCAGTAGAATGCTAAACACTTAGAGCCATGCCTCAATGCAACACATGGGTGCGATCGCTCGCACATCTCTTGATGCTCGCCTACTATATCACCTGGTTAGAATTTTGGATCAACTTTGGGGCGATCGCTCATTCTATCAAATTTGAATCATCACTTTAGGTTGAACAACCACCCTTTGGCCCCCACAGTAGATTAATCCTTGAAAATCTTAAAACTTTTGCAGGACAAGCGTTGCCTGCCTTGTTTACGACGTACAGTATTAGTAATTCTGAGAGCTTAATACTTAGTCTAATCATCGAGAACCCATGGATCTTTTATCAAACACAGTTGCACTCTCTCGGATGCAGTTTGCCCTAACTGCTATCTTTCATATGCTTTGGCCTGTCCTGACGACTGGAATGGCCATCTATCTGGTGATTGTAGAAGGACTATGGCTGAAAACGCGCAATCCTGACTATTACCGCCATGCTCGGTTTTGGTCAAAACTCTACGTTCTCAATTTTGGGATTGGGGTGGCATCAGGGCTGCCCATGGAGTTTCAGTTTGGAACGAACTGGGCACCCTTTTCAGAAGCTGTAGGCGATTTTTTTGGCAGCATCCTAGGTTTTGAAGGTGCTATGGCATTTATGCTAGAAGCTGGGTTTCTAGGCATTATGCTGTTTGGCTGGGGACGGGTTAACCCAGTTATTCACTACCTGGCCACCATTATGGTTGCCTTCGGTGCTAACCTATCGACATTTTGGATTTTGGTGGCCAATTCTTGGCTGCAAAGTCCAGCAGGTGGAGAAATGGTGGACGGTAAGTTTATTGTCAGTGACTACTTCCAAGCGATCGCTAATCCTTTTATGATTAAAAGCGTGTCGCATATGTTTTTTGCCACGCTGGAAACATCGCTGTTTGTCATTGGCGGCATTAGCGCCTGGTATATCCTCAACAATCGCCATCAAGCATTTTTCAGTCAATCCCTAAAGATTGTGTTGGCTGCCGCGATCGCCGTCACGCCCCTCCAGATCTATATCGGTCACCTCAGCGCTGAGCAGGTTGCTCAGTATCAACCGACCAAGCTCGCTGCCATGGAAGCTAAGTGGGATACCAGCCCGGCTGGACAGCCTGCAGATTGGAGTTTACTAGCGTTGCCCGATGAATCAACACAAAGCAACACCTGGGAAATTAGCATTCCCAATGGTTTAGGCTACATTCTAGAATTTAAGAAAAATCTATCTGCGCCAGTTTTGGGATTAAAAGAATGGCCCTCTAGCGATCGCCCTCACATGGTGGGATTGATCTACTACTCATTCCGAATCATGAGCGGTATTGGCTTCTTTTTAGCAGGGCTGATGCTATGGAGTCTGTTGCAGTGGATGCTTGGAAATCTTTCAAGCGAAAAAATTGCTCGCCAAACATGGCTGCTGCGCACTTGGATTTTTGCGGCTCCCTTGGGCTATATTGCTGTTGAGTCGGGCTGGATTGTACGCTGTGTGGGACGGCAACCCTGGACGATGTATGGTCAAATCCGCACGGCCGATGCTGCGTCTCAGCTTCCCGCCGGCAATGTTTTGACATCTCTTACCCTATTTGCTGTTATTTACTCGATTCTGTTTGTTTCAACGCTATACTTTGGCAGTCGAATTATCCGTCAAGGCCCCAACATGGAGTTAACCATTCCTAACCTTGATCCTGCCGTTGCGATCGAAACGGAACCTGCCACATTTGTACCGGATCAACGCCCCATCGAGACTCAACAGTAAGACCTATGGACGCACTCATACATTTTCTACCGCAGGTTTGGTTTGTCATTCTGGCTCTATTTCTCTTCCTCTACGTCATGCTCGATGGATTTGATCTCGGTGTGGGCATTCTGTCCCTCACGAGTTCCGATGAAGAGCGGCGCAGCATTTTAATGACCAGTCTCGGCAATATTTGGGACGCCAATGAAACATGGCTCGTACTGATGGGAGGTGCTTTGTTTGGAGCCTTTCCCTTAGCCTATGGCACAATCCTCAGCGCCCTCTATATTCCCATCTTCATGATGATTTTTGGGCTAATTTTTCGAGCCGTTGCTTTTGAATTTCGAGAACATTCGGATCGAAAATTATTTTGGAATGCTGCTTTTGGAGCAGGAAGTTTCATCGCAGCTCTGGGGCAAGGTTTTTCACTCGGAAGTGTTATTGAAGGAATTGCAGTGGATGAAGCTGGTCACTTTATCGGCTCCACTTGGGATTGGCTAGACTGGCGATCGCTCCTTGTGGCCCTTGCCTTAATCCAGGGCTATGTCTTGATTGGATCTACTTATCTCATCTTAAAAACTGAAGGAGACCTACAAAAAACCCATTTCCGTACTGCGAAGCTAGCCGCCATCACTACCTTAGTGGGAGCTGTACTCATTACGATTACAACCCCCATCGTCTATGAAGCAGCAAGAACCCGATTATTTAGCCCACCCTTAATCTACATTTTTTCCATTATTCCAGTTTTAGGAATCATCCTGGTAGGGCTCTTGCTGCGCAGCCTCAACAAAGAAGAAGAGAATACCCCGTTCGTTTGGACCATCTTGATTTTCTTGCTTACCTTTATTGGCCTAGGCATGATTGTCTTTCCCTATATCATTCCAAATCAGATCACCATCTATCAAGCTGCCGCCGCTCCCAGCGCTCTCGTGTTCATGCTGACCTTCATCGGCGTCCTAATTCCCATCATGTTGTTCTACAATATCTATAACTACGTTGTCTTTCGTGGAAAAGTTGTGGGAGACGTTTATGAAGAGTCGTCATGATATCTGGCATGGTGACTTGTACATGTCATAGTACATGTCATAAATGTACATGAGGGGCATGGGCTGTGGCACCGAGACTCAACCCATGAAGATTCGCGATATTTTGAGCGGTCTGGATGTGCGATCGCCATGATTCAGGATGAGTCACCTTCCCATGAGATACTTTAGCAAGAGGCTCGCACATGAATATGCCCCATTATTATTTCTCGCGAGAAATTTGAAAGCCGCTCATAAATTGTTTTTGCAGCAGGATAAAAACAAGCAGTGGGGGTAGGCTAGCCAGAATTGCCCCTGCCATCAAGGGGCCATAGGCTGTTCCTGTATCACCAGCACTTTGAATGCTGCTGAGTCCCATCTGCACAACCTGCAGGCGATCGCTCCGGATAATTAACACAGGCCAGAGATACATATTCCATACATAAACAAACTGAATCACAGCAAGGGCACCGATTGCGTTCCAGCTCAGGGGCAGAAGAATCCGCCAAAGGAAGATTAAGGGCCCTGCTCCATCGAGTTGAGCTGCTTCTGAGAGTTCAGCCGGTAAGTTGGCAAAGTGTTGGCGAAAGAGAAACGCACCGGTAGCGCTTGCCAGAAAAGGAACCGTGAGGGCATAGAGACTATCACCCCACTGAAAACCACCTGCCACAATACGAAAGAGAGAAATCGTCAGCAATTCTGTGGGCATCATTAGGGTGACCAGAACAAAGCTAAAGACTAGCCACTTGCCGGGAAAGCGAAAGTAAACAAAGGCTAGCCCTGCCAATAGCGACAGGATAGTTTTTCCCACGGTTACGATCGCCGCCTGAATGGTGCTATTCAACATGTAACGACCAAGGTTTCGAGATACCATCGCTACCCAAATATTCTGACCCAGGGAAGAGCCGGGGGTAATTTGAAAGGCAATAACCTCAGCGTTGCTCTGGGTACTCACCAGCATGGCATAGAGCAATGGAATACCTACTAACATACAGGCAAGACAGAGCAGTAAGTGAATGGGCCAGCGTCGAGGCCACCCAGGGAAGCGATCGCCCTTAGCGCGGCGAGATAATTCAGATTTTGACATATTAGGCTCCATAGTTAACCCGGCGGCCACTGGTGCGAAACTGTACAAGGGTGACACCAATGACCATGAGGAATAAGATGATCGACTGGGCTGCTGCTTGTCCTAGATCGCGATCGCTGCGAATACCCACCCGAATAATTTCATAGATAGCAACAGAGGTTGCGCCACTGGGGCCACCCTTGGTTAGATAATCAATGGTGCCATAAACGTCAAAGAAGGTGTAGGTAAGATTGGTGATAATCAGAAAAAAGGTGATCGGAGATAATGCAGGCAAGACAATGACCAGAAAACGCTGCCAGCGGCTGGCTCCATCTAGGGTGGCGGCCTCTAGCAAATCTTTAGGCACGGTCTGCAAGCCCGCGATATAGAATAGAATATTGTATCCTAGCTGCTTCCAGATGCTGGCAAGGATGAGGACAAATCTTGCTAGAAAAGGATCGGTGAACCAGGGCAAGGCGCTAGCATGGAAAACCGTCACTAGAATATGATTCACCACTCCAACAACTGGATTAAACATAATGGCAAAGATCACCCCTGCCACGGCTGGTGAGATCGCGTAAGACCAAATCAACAAGGTACGGTAGATACTAGCGCCCTGAATGGGTTGATAGGCTAAGACCGCGAGTCCTAACGAGATCGCAAGTCCGATCCCAACGGTGAAAACAGCTACCAAGATCGTGTTGAAGAAAATCAGGCGATAATCATCACTCCACAAGCCCATGACCAGGATATAGCCAGAGGCGATCGCTCCTAACCACAACAACCGTTGCCCCAGCCAGTAGAGCCTAGAGTCGGTGAATCCCCGCTGCTGACAGTAGAAAACACCATATCCCAGTAGCGCTGTCATCCCGATAACCACGAGGTCTCGGCTGCTATAGCTAGGATCAATCAGTTCCGTAAAGTTGCGCACACAGACAAACTGAGTGCGGGGTGTGCTGAGACGGGCTAAGCGGGTCGCTAGGCTAAAAGTATCAAGCGCTGGATAGTAGATAAAAATAAGCAGGATCAACAGCGTAGGAGCTAGCAGCAGCAGCGGTACGATCCAATGGGTCTTAAATTGCCCCGGCATGGCTGCCTCTAGTCCCAAGCGATGGGAGCGATCGCCCCCGATGAGCGTCGAAAGCCAGTTGACGAGCCCTAGGGCAATCCCAGCACCCAATAGCACTAAAAACACGCCAAAGCCCCGATCCAAGGGCGATCGCTCTGCTGCAAACGTACAAAATCCTAGGGGCATCATCAAGCTCAGGGAGCCCACCGCCGCCGCGATCGCCCCCACAAATGCCCCCATTCCTGCTGACCGCTGCCGTCGCCGAAATGCGATCGCCATAACCACCGCCCCCAGCGCCGCTGTGAGCATCAGCAACCCTACCACTAAACCACCCATGGCCTTCCTATCTCATGTCTTCCGAGCATCACTTGCCGATCCCCCCAATCTCCCTGACTCAGCGAAACCTTAAGTCTCAAGCGATTCCCCCTTGAGCAAGAGGAACCTTGAGTGCAGTTTTTGCTGAGTCAGGTTAGGAGGGTTTCAGCGTGAGGCAGCCTACTCAGCCTGCAGGGCGTTGTAATCGTCCAACAAGCGGTTGGCCTCTTGGTTAGCAGCGTCCAAAGCCTCATCCACCGACTGCTCCGGCGTCACCAAGAGTTGCTCCGCCGTGCTGGTGACTACATCCCGGATGGCGACAAAGTTACCAGCCAGCACGCCCAAGGTTGCCGGTGTGGTTTCAGACTCAGCTAGTTGATCGCTCGCGACCTTACTATTGGGGTTCTGCTCATACCACCCTTCTTCTTCCAACAGGGCGATCGCTCCATTGGTAATGGGAATATAGCCGGTGATTTTGTGCCACTCGGCAGCATTTTCTGGATTGTTAAACCAGTTCATGAACATCAACGCGCCATCTTCGGTGGCTTGATCCAGACCATCCACCAGCCAGAGCGTGGCCCCGCCAATCACGTTGCCGCTGCGGCCCACATCTTGGTTATAGGGCATGAAGCTAGCCACCACGTCAAAACCGGCCGCCTGCCCAGAGTCGGTAATATCGGTGGTGTCTGAGCTGCTGGTCAGCAAAAATGCCACTTGCTTGGCGATAAAGGCATTGCGGGTGCCATCCCAATCGCGCTGGGAACCCGTATAGACGTAGTAGTTTTGGTCATTCAGAGCCTTCCACCAGGTCATGAAGCTGGTCATGCCGGGACTGTCGAGAAAGACTTGATCAGCGCGACCGCTGCGACCATTGTCTTCGTTGGCCAACAGCTCATTTTGCTGAGCCATGGCCTGCTCCACAATCCAGCTATGGTTGGGCCAGGTGATGCAGTTGCTGGGAGCATCGGGCAAGGCCAGGATTTGGGCACAGGCTGCTTCCACATCTGCCCACGTGGCGGGCGGGGCCTCAATCCCTGCCGCATCTAACATATCCGCATTGCTAAACAGCACCGTGGAGGAGGTATTCCAGGGCATGGATTGAAACTCACCGTCCACGGTGTAGTAGTTGCGCGGCGCACTGACCACGTCTTCCAAGATCACCGGCACGCCGTTGATGTCCTGACGACCCGCGATCGCCCCCGCGACAGATTTCACCAATGGATCACCCGCTGGATTCACCGCATCACGAATTTCTTGAGTTGCCGCCTCAAAAAAATGCATGATGGCCGGAGGATTGCCCTGTTCGGATGCTAAAAGAGCAGAGTCAAACAAGGTTTCATAATCGGGGTAACCATCGATGATCACCTCATAGTCGGGATAGAGTTGATTAAACTCCGCCGCCTTTTCCCGCGCCCAATCCAGGCGATAGTCCGTAAATGCAATCCACATGCGTACGGGAATAGCTGCCCCATCGGTCTGCTCGGCAGCGTCTGTAGACAGATCCTGGGTACCGGCATCCGGTGTTCCGCAGGCTTGCGTCATTAGGGCAACCGCCATCAACATCGCCGCCACCGTCACCCTATCCCGTCTAAACCATCGGTGTGTTCTCATATCTGCCCATTAAAAGATGCTAATTTGTGGGGTGGGATAGTCAAGAGCAGCTCAACCTACAACACATCACCACCCCAAGCATGGTTACCCTGTTGAGATTGGCACTCAATGCTTGCCCACAACATCTTTCCACAGCATCATTAATGTTCGTTTATGCCTACTTTAAGCCTCAGGACTGCTCATCCCATCATGCTATGAAGATCATAGGTAGCTAACGTTGACACATTTAAATATCCTGTTAAATGTCGAGGTGAAAGCAGCAACCTGTCCGAAAGCGATCGCATCCTGCTAAGACCGTCACGGCTGTCCATAGGCGTGAATCGACGCAATACTCATTGAGCTGAAGTTATGTCTAACGTTAGGTTTGAATCGGTTAGTAAGCAGTATGGCAACTCCTTTGCCGTGAAGGAACTGAACTTAGAAATTGCCGATGGAGAATTTTTAGTCCTAGTTGGGCCGTCAGGCTGTGGAAAAACCACATCTCTGCGAATGTTGGCTGGTTTAGAAGACATTAGCCAGGGCAGTCTTTATATTGATGAGCAGCGCATGAACGATGTGCCGGCAAGGGAACGAGATATCGCCATGGTCTTTCAGTCCTATGCGCTCTATCCCCACATGACTGTGTTTGAAAATATGGCCTTTAGCCTGCAACTGCAGAAAGTGCCCAAGGCCGAGATTACTCAACGCATCCACAGCGCTGCTCAACAGTTAGATATTGAACCTCTGCTCGATCGCCGCCCGCGACAGTTATCTGGAGGACAGCGGCAACGGGTGGCGGTAGGACGCGCCATTGTGCGCAATCCGTCGGTATTTTTGATGGATGAACCGTTATCCAATCTGGATGCCAAGCTGCGTGTGCAGGCCCGCACGGAGTTAAGTAAGCTACATCGTCAATTGGGTACCACCTTTGTCTATGTCACCCATGACCAGGTAGAAGCGATGACCCTGGGCTCCCGAATTGCCGTGATGAATCAGGGAATTTTGCAGCAGGTCGGTACCCCTCAAACCCTCTATGACGAACCTCGCAATACGTTTGTAGCTGGATTTATGGGCAGTCCGGCGATGAACTTTCTCAAGGCTCGCTTAGTGGGTGAGGGCGATCACCTAGCGATCGCCACCGATGCGTTTCAGCTTCCCATCCCCACCGATCGCTGCGCCGCCTATGCCCCCTACCGCGATCGCCCGATTCTCTTTGGGGTGCGTCCAGAAAGCCTGCATGTGCCCGACTATGTGCCGCCTGGTATTGTACCGCTGTCGGTGCCCACCACCATCTCCGTCATCGAACGGATGGGCAACGAGATTATCCTTTACCTGACAACACCAGATGGGCAAGATTTAGTTGCACGGGTAGACCCACGCAGCCGCCTACAGATTGGAGAGTCGGTGACGATGGTGATGGATACGCATCGGTTTTACCTATTTGATGCAGAGACAGGCGATCGCCTTTAGGTAGCTCATGCAGGATCTATGGGCGATCGCTTTCTATCTCTGCGTCAGTCCAGTCTGTGGCATGACCCAAATAGGCGTTGCTCAAGGAGGCTATGACATCGGCATGGGAGCAAGCTACTCATCCTCACCCTTCCTTCACCATCAAGGTTGTGGAAGCGTCTCACTCCCGGTTCCTGAGCGCAAATCCTATCGGAGGTCAGCAACGCCTCCGAATAGTTAGCTCCTTGCTTAGACAGTAGCGAAGGGGGATCTAGCGAAGGGAGATCTAAGGATGGTGCAGCTATAAACCGTCAACCAGATTTGATATTCGTCTCCAAGGCCTGTGCAAACGCTATCCCATATAACCTGCCTACATAAACTGCCTGCACAACCTGAAAAACCTCTTTTGAAACCCAGGTTCATCAGTCTCCCAAGCCCCCTGCGCAACTTTTATGTCTATCCACAACGATTTGGCTAGAGGCAAATGGCTGTTTTTACGGACAATCTATCAGCCATTCATCCCTAGTCACTCCCATAACAGGTAGATCTAAATAAACCGTGGTGTATTGCTGCATAGCCGCAACCCACCGTCTCATAAGGCTTCGATGCATGTCACCAACGAGCCTAACCATTCATAGAGCTTTCTGCTGACGATCCCCTGAGTCTCGATGGAGCAAGGACAGTACTCCACCAAAGAGGTCATTGCACCAGATTGTCCAACACTCCAGTCCCATATAGGTCATGCTTAACTCTTAAAACGTCAGGACAACTCCTTCATCTCTCTCTAAATCTCTCCAACTCAATCTCTCCAAGCGAGAGAATAGGGGAAATGAGATGCATGTCTATATCAGCTCTATATCAGCACCAGCGTTCAAGATTACAGCCCTTGCGGAGTCAAAGGTTTAACCCATTTCGATCATGATCCCCATAGGGCGTTCTAGGCAAGTCTGAGCAAGGGCTAGGCAAGATCTTGTCCCAGGATTGTTAAAATTTTCATGTCTTAATCATTCCCAAGGGAAGTTAAATCGTATAAGATAATGATAGGATAGCGCTTAGGCACGTTTAGTTGCGCTCTAGATTCTCCCTGACAGCTCAATGGTTGGCATGAAGTGGGTTAAAAGCAGGGGTTTAGCATTCTAGAAATCTATCGTCATTTTGATTTCACCTTGTTAATTGAGTGCTGAATCCTTGATCTGCCTAGTTGCCAAGATGCGTACTGCATGAGGTTAGTCAAGTTCCCCTAGGCTGACCGTCCCGTGATGGCATGGGTTCATAGAACCCCGCTTGTTTAACCGAGTTATCCAGCACAGGAAGGTTTGTTTTTGTGCTTTATCTGGCAGAACGCGATCGCTTCTCAGCTAATCTTGCTGTAGGGTGGCATCCCATTGCGATCGCTCCAATGCTTGCCCCCAGATGCTTTCCAGACAGGATAGCAAGGGAAACGTTCCTGAACATAACCCGATCATCCATCTCAAACCCTCTTGCAATTTTCAACAGTTAGTTAAAGGACGTTACATGAAACAGTGGCTACGAGAACTTTTTGATCAATACCTGGCAAATGTCGCTGAGCTGACGATCCATGATCGCAGCAAGGCGGAGGCGTGGTCTGGATGGATTAAGGCAAAATGGTCAGAACAAGGGTTCCAAGACATTGCTGCCCAGCAACCCCTCATGGCGGAAGTGCGACAAGCGCTTCAGGATCATCTTGGTTCACGCCACATTGCCCTTGAAACCCTGAAATTTGATGATGAGTCTCGTCTGGAGGCCCCTAGCCGGAATGGGAAGGTGGCATCAGGACAGGCCGCTACCATCGCTCTGCCCAAGACCGAGAAAGTATCGAAGGTCGAGAATGGGGCGATCGCTCAATGGACGTTGACGACTCGCGAAGCCTATGACCTAGCTCGCAGCCGTGGCTATAAAGGCACTAAAAGCCAAATGCAGAAGCGCGTCCGGGAAGCACCCCAGGCGTTTATGGACAAGTACGGTCTGCGCTATCGGCCAGGAGCCGTATCAGGGCGGTATGCCAGAAACTGGAGTGATGGTCGGTCAACCTCGAAGGAGCGATCGCCCCAAGTTCCCCAGAAAGCCCCTAGAAATGTCACCAAGCGCTTAGGACGCCCTCCTAAAAAAGCTGTTGAGACCCAGGTTCAAACCCAGGTTCAAACCCAGACCCCGCCAGCGATCCAGACCCCGTCGGTTTTACCCTTGACCCAAACTGCGCGGGAATTGGGAGAGGCGATGCTCTGGTTTATTCGCGAGGTGGATTACCTCCGTCAGCAAATTCAAGAGCTAGAGGGGCTAGCCGATGCCTACGATCCGGAGCTGAATGCCCACCGAGTTCAGGACTATGAAACGCTGATGGCAGAAAATGCTCGCCTCAAAGCAGAGCATGATGCTTTAGAACAACAGCTAGGTTATATCCATCACGCGGTGAACGCTTCTGCGGAGCAACCTCCTGCCAAAGCCAAAACCACCGCCAAGAAAGGTAAACGCGCTAGTCAACCTGCTGCTGCCGCTGATTCTGGGCTCGATCCCTATGTGGTTCAAGCGCTAGAAGCCGTGATGGCCCATAACAATGCGCCCAAGCGATCCCACGATGAAAAGTGGGTGATCTCCTATCCGGTGATGAAGGAACTGCTCAAACAGGTGGGTGCTTCCACTCAGCCCAAAATCCGGGAAGTCTTTGAGGCTCGTCGTCAAGACATTGATGCCCATCACCAGTCCCACAACTTAAGCAGCCGGCATAATCGCGTCCATGGCGATCGCTCTATCTCAGACATTATCCGTCTGACCTAGCAGCATCTCGTAAAAGCACACTCTGACAGTAACCTTGCTGAGGAGTGTGCTTTTCATCACGTCACACCAACGTCAAACCCTAAGGTGTCGGCGGGAGTTTGGGATAGCAAGTTGCCCAGCCAAGTTGAGCCTAGATGATAGGTTCCCGTTTTCTGCTGGGCGGGTATAGGGCTGCAGTGGCCAAGCGCGATGGCATATCAACTCAAGGTGCGATCGCTGTTCGTAGAAACATAGATCCCATCCAGCCGAGGTTGGTAGATGGATGGGGTCTTGGGCGGAGCTGGGAAGCATAACTTGGCTAGCGTCTCGACTGCTGCCACTTAGACTGCTGCCATCTAGGTTGCTGCCATCTAGATCATAAAGAGGATAGAGGGGTAACCAAGTCTTCAGGCGCAGCATGGTTTGGCGGCTTGGCGAATGGGCTTGGCAAACAAACTGCACCATCATCTGCCGCAGCCAAGGTGCCTCTAACTCCAGACCATGGTATCCCTCTTGCAGCATCCATGGCGTTAGGGTCATGCCTCCTGGATGGGAGCGCGATCGCACCCATTGCTCATGGAGGCAATCGAGAGCCTGGAGGTAGAGCGGGATAGTCTGCCCCTGATCATAGAACAGCTCCGTCAAAGCACAGTAAGGTATATAGCGATCGGCTGTATGTCTACGTCGTTGCCCTACATCCTTAGCAAAATAGATAGAGAGTTGCTCAGCCAAGATACCGGTTGGGCAAGCATACACAATGAACTGGCGCATAATCAGGGATATCAACAACAAACAGCGTCTCTTGACGTCTCTCTCAAACGTCTCCACCCTCTAATCACGGGCTTGGCCCTATTGTCATCGCTCAAGGTTAACGCTGGGTTACCATCCAATTTACCAATAGTTCAGGCATTGCCGGGCTAGACGGCAGAGATTACCCTAGAGGGTAGGGTCGTTGAATTAGCAGGTTTTGGCGTCGCTGAATAGTACTATGATTCCGCCAAATTTTACATAGAAGACTTCATCAGAATTAGGAGAAGTAATCCATTCCTAGTCCGAAACCGATCGAGCTTATGCTTACTACATCCATTTGGATGTCGAGCAACTCATGACCGATAAGGTCTAGAGTTTCGGGCTCCTAGCTAGAGATTCATACTCTGATTCAGCACCACTCAGGTTTCTAGGGTCTTTCCAAGCATCCAAGAGTCAAGGTTTATGTTTGTTAAGATTTGATATGAGCTTAAAGCTTAAGTGTTCATTAAGGACGAAACATGGGATTACTAACAACAAGTCAACATAGTTGTAGAATCTTTTCTTATTCCTAAGAAACTTTGCTGAGTCTAAGGGTGATACTGCTGAATTTAACCTGAGTGTTGTGTTGTGGAGAACTGACTCCACATGCCTACATCATCTTTAATCGGTTCATGATCTATCCTGATTTTTCCTTTTCCTCTATTCTAAATACCCCCTTGGATAGATTGGCTGCCCTTGCTTACTCATCCACGATTCTGGATCGTCTGTCGGAGTGGATCTGTTTCTTCACTGCGGATGGAACCTTAACGTTTGTCAACCAGGCCTACTGCCACCATTGTCAGGCAACGATGGATCAGCTCGTGGGGCAAAATTTCTTTGCGCTGTTGCCCGAGAGCGATCGCCCCTCCCTAGAGCAGCGGGTGCAAACCTTGAGCGAGACTGGTTTGAGTACAACCTATGAATGTTCGGCAGTTGCCTCCGATGGATCGGTCTACGAGCAAACCTGGCTGATTCTAGCTGTGCAGGATACCGATGGCAATCTAGTGGAATTTCAGGCGATGGGTCAGCTCCAGGGCGATCGCTCTCCCTCCCTTGACGGACTGGAGCAGGGTGAACATTATCGGCAGGCCGTAGACCAATCACCCAATCCCATTTTTTCCCTCAATCGCCACGGACAGGTGCAAACCTGCAATGTAGCCTGCAAAACACTGTTGCAGTACGATGCAGATGTACTAGGGCAACCCTTTCGATCATTGCTCATTGAGGATATTCGAGATACCGTAGACCAGCTTTTAGTCCAGGTGTTTCGTGGCGAGTCGATCAGCGGCGTGGAGCTGGTTTATCCTTGCCGTGATGGACAGCACTACTGCATGATTTCACGGATTTATCCGCTACGCGATCAGTCAGGAACCATACAGGGCTGTGTGGTTGCGAATACTGATATTCGCGATCGCAAGGAGATGGAAAAATCGTTGCGACAAAGTGAGGCCAGGTTTCGCGCTATTTTCCAACAAAACCACGTTGGCATGAATCGAGCAGACCTCAGTGGTCAATTCTTGGAAGTCAACCCGGCTTTTTGCCAAATGTTGGGCTACACCGAAGCAGAACTGCTCTCGCTCACCTACCACCACATTACCCATCCGGATGACCAAGCGATCGAAAATGAGTTATGTCGTCAACTCAATAATCGACAAATTCCTTATTACGCGATAAATAAACGATACATCAAGAAAACAGGAGAGATTTGCTGGGTCAAGATTAGTGCCAGCATTATCTTAGATGATCATGATCATCCCTTGTTTAGCGTAGCGATCATTGAAAATATCCATGAACGCAAGCAGGTTGAGGCGGCTCTGCAGCAAAGCCAACAGCGCTATCAAATGGCGATCGCTGCCGGTGAGGTAGGCGTTTGGGATTGGCATTTGGCTAGCGGTGAGATCTATCTCGATCCTCAATTGAAGAACATGTTGGGGTATGCCGATCAGGATATTCAAAATACCATTGAAGATTGGACAAACTATGTCCATCCTGACGATCGCCCTAGGGTTGGGGTCGCCGTCCAGGACGCCTTAGCAGGGAAAACGCCTACGTTTCATGTGGAGCATCGGATGCTGCATCGAGACGGTAGCATCCGCTGGTTTTTGGCGCGGGGGCATGTGAGTCGCGATCGCCACGGTAACCCTGAGCGGCTGATGGGCACCGACACCGATATTACCCAACGCAAACAAACTGAACTCCACATTCACTACCAAGTACAGCGAGAGCAGGGGCTCAATCGGGTGATTCGCGCTATTCGTCAGTCCCTCGATCTAGATACGATTTTTGCGGCGGCTACCCGTGAAATTGGTTCCCTCCTGCCTGCCAACCATGTGCAAATTTGGCAGTGTCTGATGGCTCAAGGATGCTGGAAAAACCGGGTTGATCATCGACGGCATCTTGGTCTCTTTGACGGCACCACCCTAGAAGTAGCTATGGATCACCCGCTATCCCAGCGATTGCTGCAGCAGCGGTTTATGTGCGTCGATCATCCCGACCAAGACTATCCAGCATTAGCAACCGCTTTTCCGGGAGCCTGGATGTTATTTCTGCTGGATATTGAAGGTGATCACCAGGGCGATCGCCAGACTTGGGGAGCCCTGACTTTAACCAAAGATCCAACCCTCGGCGGCTGGCAACCGGCAGAGGTTGAGTTAGCCCGCATCATTGCCGACCAAGTGGCGATCGCCATTCAACAGTCTGATCTCGTTGTCCGAGTCAAGCAGCTCAACAGCACCCTAGAAAATACCGTACATCAACGCACGGCTCAGCTCAATCAGAGTCTAGAATTTGAGGCATTGCTGAAGCGCATCACAGATAAGGTACGCGATAGCTTAGATGAATCTGCTATCTTACAAACGGCCGTCAATGAGCTATCCACCGTTCTGCAAACCCTCAGTTGTGATGCCGCCGTCTACGACTTAACAGAGCGCACCTCCACTGTCATCTACGAAAGCACCGAGTCGTCTCTGCCATCCTCCCAAGGCATGACCATCGCCATGGCAGACTATGAGGACTATTATCAACATCTGTTACAAGGCAATCCGCTCCATTACTGCACCTTAGACCTCATTCGTGGCTTGGAACGACGTCCTAACTACCCTGCTACAGCCTTAGCCCATCCCCTGATTGATGACCAGGGCGTCATCGGTGATCTGTGGATTTACCGCGAAGCTCACGTACCCTTCACCGCTATAGAAATTCGCTTAGTGCAGCAGGTGGCGAACCAATGTGCGATCGCCATTCGTCAGTCCCGTTTATATCAAGCGACTAAGCGTCAGGTGCAGGAACTGGAACACCTGAACCATCTCAAAGACGATTTTCTCAACACCGTCTCCCATGAACTGCGTAGCCCCATGGCTAGTATTAACATGGCTACCCAGATGCTGGAAATTGTGTTGGAACAACAACAGGTGAGCGATCGCCGCATTGATCAATATCTGAGAATCCTGCGCGAGCAATGCAACCAAGAACTAGCGCTGATCAATGATTTGTTAGACCTGCAACACCTAGAAACCGGCACCCAACCCTTAGATCTCGTATCCGTGAAGCTTGAAGAATGGATTCCGCACATTGCTGAATCTCTAGAGGTGAGGATGCAGGCAGGACAGCAAACTCTACATATTGATGTCCCTGAAAAGCTGCCCACCGTTAGCTCCGATCCCGCTAGCCTAACTCGGATTTTAGTCGAACTCCTCAGCAATGCCTGCAAATATACCCCACCCTTTCATCAGATTACTGTTCGGGTGCGCGCCCAGACCTCAACATGGGACTTAGATGTGGAAAACTCTGGCGTTGAGATTGCTCCAGAAGAACAATCCCGCGTCTTTGAAAAATTCTATCGGATCACAAGGAGCGATCGCTGGCAGCATGGCGGCACTGGGCTAGGACTAGCGCTCATCAAACGCTTGACGGAACATCTCGGTGGCACCATCCGACTCAGCAGCCAGGATCAACTCACCTGCTTCCATCTGACCTTTCCCATTCATCCCAGATCGACCCATCCAGAATGATCACAACCACCGGCTAACTGGTTGATGGGCAACCCCCATGACGCTGGCGTCTCAGCAATCCTCATGGTGTCCCGTAGCTTGTCCAATCCGCCCAATCCTGAACGAAGGAACGAGCTTTCTCCAACCCATCTAGTCATCCTGTTTTCAAGCAGCTCGGGACAGACCTACCGTTCCTATGCTGAGCGTAAGAATGCTCCAAGCGGCACTCCTGTGCCCAGACCTGAATAGTCGCGGAAGAGGAGTCGCAGGAGCGATCAAGGCAGGTGTCAGCGCAGGAGCGCTGGCACCATAAAAGCACAGGAGATCTGGCACCATAAGAGAGTTCCAACTCCCTTCTCCCTAGGGAGAAGGGTTGGGGATGAGGGCAAATCATATATCGATCCATCCGACAAAAAACAGCCAGAAAAAACCTTTCAACCGAACCCTGAGGCCGTATCATGTGGGCTGGAGTTAACGTTTTTGCTGGAGAAGACACCCATGCTTAGACTTATATCAAGTCCGGTTGCATGGTCATGGCTAGGACATCCTGCCTTCGATCCCCCGCCTCGCCGCCTTTTTGGCAAGGGGGCTACAGATATCTGGGTACGGCACAATCTTGCATGAATAGGATGTCTAGCCAGATTTGATAGCACTCCACTAAAGTTTTAGACCACCATCAGACCCTTCCCATGTAAAACGGCATGAAGACCTGATACGAGCTGACAACATTTGAACTGAACTATCGAGGGAACCTTGAATCTTAGAAAACTTAGAAAAATTAGGCGAGACTGGTTTTTCAATACCAAAAATGATATCTTAGCTGGCGCTGTCGTCGGTCTAGCGCTCATCCCAGAAGCGATCGCCTTCTCGATCATTGCTGGCGTTGATCCCAAAGTGGGTCTATACACCTCCTTTATCATTGCCGTGATTACTGCATTTTTGGGCGGACGTCCAGGCTCAATCTCTGCCGCCACCGGAGCCATGGCGCTGCTGATGATTGACCTTGTCAAAGACCATGGCTTGCAGTACCTACTAGCCGCCACCTTACTCACCGGGATCTTCCAAGTCATTTTTGGACTGTTAAAGCTGGGACGCCAAATGAGATTTGTGCCCCGCGCCGTGATGATCGGGTACATTAACGCCCTTGCGGTGCTGATTTTTCTAGCCCAGATGCCCCAACTGACAGATGTTCCTTACACAGTGTATGTGCTAACGATTCTATCCCTAGGCATCATCTACATCCTGCCTCGATTCACCAAGGTCATTCCCTCGCCCCTAGTTGCCCTAGCTGTGATGACCCTGGCAGCGATCGCCCTCAAATTAGAGGTGCCAACGGTTGGAGATATGGGAGAACTGCCAACAACCCTACCATTATTCAGCTTACCTCAGGTTCCCTTGACCCTAGAGACTATGCAAATCATCTTTCCCTATTCTTTCACCTTAGCAATCGTTGGTCTATTGGCTTCCTTCTTAACAGCTGCCTTAGTAGACGATCTTACGGATACTCCCAGCGATAAAAATAAAGAAGCTAAAGGTCAAGGGATTGCCAATATGGTAACCGCCTTCTTTGGCGGCATGGCAGGCTGTGGCATGATTGGCCAATCGGTGATCAATGTGCAGTCTGGAGGACGCGGGCGATTGTCCACCCTTGCTTCTGGGGTTTTTCTGCTGTTTGCTATCTTAGTGCTGCAAGACTGGGTGAAGCAAATGCCCATGGCGACCCTTGTGGCGGTGATGATCATGGTCGCGATCGGTACCTTTCGCTGGTCGTCTTTCAAGAATATAAAACGCATCCCTCGCAGTGAAACAATTGTGATGCTGACCACCATGTTCGTCACCATCTTCACCCGCAACTTTGCCCTAGGCGTCGTCACGGGCATTGTGATGAGCACTGTCTTCTTCTCTCGCAAAATTGCTGACCTTGTGTTGATTGATAAGATCCTCAGTGACGATGGATCTCACCGTATCTATCACGTCTCCGGACAAATCTTCTTTCTATCCCGCGATGAGTTCCTGGCGGCTTTTGATTTTACTGAACTCATCGATCGCGTCACCATCGATTTGACCCATGCCCATTTATGGGATCAAGGAGCCGTTGAGGTCATCGACAAGGCTGTATTTGGCTTTCGCCGGAATGGCATTGAGGTAGATTTAGTCGGACTCAACCGGGCTAGCGCTACCCTGTTTGAAAAAATCAGCAGCTCAGGAACTGCCTAAATTTCCTTGGTATCGTATCCTGAAAAGCGATCGCTTGTTATACCCATTTCATGGGAAACAGCATTAGCTGTCGGGTGTGTTAGCGAACGGTAACGCACTGTAATCTTACCATAATGAGCATCTTCAAATAAATTTAGTGCTGGGCATGAAGCGATCGCCAGCAGCTAGGAGCAACAGTTGTTAGTCCATGCTTGGAAGCGGTCTAGAGTAAGACGTAAATTATGTCACTCTTGAACCAGATTTATCTTGATCTTGTGATCAGGACAACTGCGATAGGGACGAACAACTCATCAATCTGATTGTTCGTCCCTATTAGCAAGCATACCTCAGAGCTTACAAGTCCTGTGTTATCGAAAGCAAGCTGGGTCTAATGATGAACGACATTACCAACTAAGACACCCGGCCAGTTGGCATCACCCTTGGCAATATTGCCCGGAACATCCTGCAACCACTGATTTTGAACGCCTATACTATAATTTAGATAAAGCTTTCCGTCAACTAGTCTCCAAGCATTGGGATCAATAGAAGCCAGATTGCCTTCACTCACAGCCTTAGCGCAGTATCCGCCATATTCAGGCGTATAAGCTTCAGGGTTGTTCACAAACAAGTCGCGATGTTCAGCGCTGGAAAATCTCCACGTTGCTCCCATCCAAACATGTTCAAAGGCTTCACTACCCTGTACAGCACTGCCTTCTGTAAAGTAAGCAACGGGGTCTGTGCCGCGAATGGCTAGTCCACTCGTGTCCGAGTAAATCATGGGTGCCGAATCAGCCGACGAGGCATCCTCTCCAGCGCAGGGATTTGCTCCAGCGCAGGGATTTACACCTGCACAAGGATCAGCAGCGCAAGGATTACCTGCACAGGGATTTACACCTGCACAAGGGTCAGCAGCACAGGGATTACCTGCACAGGGATTTACACCTGCACAAGGATCAGCAGCGCAAGGATTAGCAGCACAAGGGTTACCTGCACAAGGGTCAGCAGCGCAGGGGTTCCCTGCACAGGGATTCGCTTGAGAAACCGTTGATTCTGTTCCTGCGTTCGTCCATTGGGGTAAAGCAACGGCTAGACCTAGACCGAGAATCGAAGCAGTTGCTAGCGCAGCGATATATTTGACGTTCATACAATATCCTGAGGTTGAGTGGATCGAATCGTTGGCAAGAATGTCCTGCTATACAGACACTGCCCCATCCCCTCACAAAATTAGATGACCTAAGTCTCTAATTTCACAGAGGTGGTGATGGATGAGCGTGGCTGATCAGAGAGCACCGAACTCGGCTTGGACTCAACCGTCATTAACGATGCTTAAGCTGAGAATAGACTGAGAACCATATGGGGGGACGTTAAGAAGTCTCTGGGTTAGCACCAAGATTGCACGGTGTTGCTGAATACAAGCATGAATTGCTCAATCCGCCCTCATCCTAGCCCTCTCCCTAGGGGAACAGGAGTTCTAGCTCCCTTCTCCCTGGGGAGAAGGGTTGGGGATGAGGGCAAATCATCTATCAATTCAGCAATGCCGATTGCACTATGCCCAGCAATTCTCATGACGCGTATGCTGAGCGTGGGAATGCTCCCAGGGTTGCTCCTGCGCCCAGACCTCAAGTGTCGCAGGAGCGATCGAGACAGGTGTCAATGCGGAAGCGCTGGCAGCATACGAGATGTCTTGTCCGACCGTGCATTTAAAGGGCTTAGCGTGGATCTAAACCGCTAGGTGCAGGATAATAAATAATAGCTAAAAACCGAATAGGTAGCTCAATCAACTTATCGGGGCCGTGGGGCGTTTCACCGCGAAAGGTGAGGGAATCACCGGGCTCTAGCAAGTAGGTATGCTGACCATGGCGATATTCCATCTTACCTTCTAGAATATGCAAAAATTCCATGCCAGGATGCTCGAAGGTGGGGAAAATCTCGAAGGCGTCGTCAATGGTAATCAGAAATGGCTCAAAGAGTTTAGTCGGGCCCTGGTCATAGGCCAGGAGTTGGTAGGTGTGACCGCTGCGAGTTCCGCGCCGCACCACTTCCATGCCCTCTCCTCGTTTCACCAACTGCGCGCCGCCGCCGGAGACATGGTAGTTGCGAAACAGCTTGGAGAGTGAAATCCCTAGGGCGTTCGCCAGTTTGACCAAGGTGTCTAGACTGGTGGAGGTTTGAGCATTTTCAATTTTCGACAACATGCCCCGAGAGATCCCTGCCTGCTCCGCCACGTCGGCAATGGTCAGGCCATGTTTTTGGCGCAGCTCACGAATGGTGCTGCCCAGATAGCGGGCCAGGGAATCAGCGATCGCCTCGGGTTCACCAACGGCGGGTAGCTTGACGGTGGGATCGATCATGGCAGTTGTCCTCAGGGCGATCGGGGTAGTCCTTCCGTAGACATCGGGAGCTTTATTGTAGCATCGAGTATCACTACAAGAAACTATGTTGACATTTGAGAAACTTTTGCCCATGATATTCACTAAAGTTTCCTGTTGATAACTCCCATGGCATCTTCCAGGCGATATCGGTTGACCTTGTCCTGCCCTGACCGGGTGGGCATTGTAGCGGCAGTGAGCACCTTTGTGGCCCAGCACAACGGCTGGATTGTGGAAGCCCAGCACCATGCCGACCAGCCGGTGTCTCGATTTTTCATGCGCCAGGAGATTTTGGCAGACTCTCTACCGTTCCAAACCGTGGCGGAGTTTGAGGAAGCATTTACAGCGATCGCTCACGACTTTCAGATGGATTGGGCGATTACCGACTCGGCCCGTAAGCCTCGGGTCGTGATTTTGGTCTCCAAACCCGATCACTGTCTCTATGATCTCTTTGCGCGCTGGCGCAGTGGTGAGCTAGACGTGGACATTCCCTGCGTGATTTCCAACCACGAAACCTTTCGGGAGTTTGTGGAGTGGCATCAGATTCCTTACTACTGCGTACCGGTTCCTAAAGATGATAAACAGACCGCCTTCGATAAAATTGCCCATCTCTTTGATCAGGTCAAGGGCGATGTGATGGTACTGGCCCGCTATATGCAAATTCTGTCACCGGAGATGTGCGATCGCTATCCTAACCGCATCATCAATATCCACCATTCGTTCCTGCCATCGTTTATTGGCGCAAAGCCCTACCACCAGGCCTATGAGCGCGGCGTCAAGCTGGTGGGAGCCACCTGTCATTACGTCACCTCAGACCTGGATGATGGGCCGATTATTGAACAGGATGTGATTCGTGTGGATCATTCCGACTCGATTGATGACATTGTTCGCTACGGTCGTGATATTGAAAAAACTGTCCTAGCTAGGGGATTGCGATCGCACATTGAGGATCGGGTCTTTGTCTATGGCAATAAAACCGTCGTATTCCGTTAATCCTAAGTTAGTCTCAGAAACGCGCAACCCCAGATTCTCCCATTCCGCCCGCATATCACAATTGCCGCTCACACCCTAGCCTATCCCAGGGACTCCACCATGCCATTGCGTCTTCTCAAATTTAGATTATCTCAGACCTACCCCGAACCACGCATGTTTCGCCAGCCCGATCGCCTCAAATCCCACTACGATGTGGTGATTATTGGCGGCGGTGGTCATGGGCTGGCAGCGGCCTACTATCTGGCGAAAGATCACGGCATTACCAACGTGGCGGTGATTGAAAAGGGATATTTGGGCGGTGGCAACACCGGGCGCAATACCACGATTATTCGCTCCAATTACCTGACTCCCGAAGGCGTCAAGTTTTACGATCAATCGGTCACCCTTTGGCAAGATTTAGCGCAGGACTTTAATCTCAATCTTTTTTATTCCACCCGTGGGCATTTTACCCTAGCCCACACCGACTCAGCCCTGCGTACCATGCGCTGGCGGGCAGAGGTAAATAAGCACTTCGGCGTTGAGAGTGAGCTCGTGGGGCCCCAAGAAATCCAGGACGCCTGTCCTGAAATGGACTTGCACTGTGGGGGACATTTGCCCGTCTTGGGAGCCCTGTACCATGCTCCCGGCAGCATTGCCCGCCATGATGCTGTCGCTTGGGGCTATGGGCGGGGTGCAGATCAACGGGGCGTCGAGATCCATCAACAAACGGAGGTGACTGGCATTACCGTAACGTCCGGGCGGGTGACCGGTGTTCAGACCAATCGGGGCAATATTTCCACGAATAAAGTGCTCTGCGCCGTGGCCGGCTCTACGCCGCGTTTGCTGGATATGGTGGGATTGCGATCGCCCCTCTATGTCCATCCCCTACAGGCCATGGTCAGTGAACCGATGAAGGCCTGGCTGGATGCGATTATTGTATCCGGCAGTCTGCATGTCTACGTCAGCCAAACGGCGCGGGGCGAGCTGGTGATGGGAGCCTCGTTGGATCCCTACGAGCTGCATTCCACCAGGTCTACCTTTGATTTTGTTGAAGGTCTTTGTACTCACATGCTCGATCTATTTCCCTTTTTATCCCACGTAAAAATTGTCCGCCAGTGGGCGGGTATGGCCGATATGACCCCAGACTTTGCACCGATTATGGGAAAAACGCCCATCGATGGATTTTATCTTGACTCCGGCTGGGGTACCTGGGGCTTTAAGGCCACGCCAGTCTGTGGAAAAACCATGGCGGCTACCGTAGCCAGCGATCGCCCCCATGAGTTAATTCGCGAGTTTTCTCTAGATCGCTTTGAGCGGTATGACCTCGTAGGTGAAAAAGGAGCGGCATCGGTGGGACATTAGGGACATGAAGGAGATATTGAGAGAACCTTAAGGACAAGCTTGGAGCGATCGGGTTAGAGCTGTTGAGGACGATACCATGAAACTGATGACCTGTCCTATCAATGGACAACGACCGATTTCAGAATTTTTCTACGGTGGTGAGCTGCGGCCCATGCCTGATCCGGCAACAGCGGATGATGCAACTTGGGCAGACTATATTTTTAACCAAAATAATGTGCCTGGACTCAAGCAGGAATGGTGGTGCCATACGCCCAGCAATACCTGGTTTATTGCCGAGCGGCATACCTTGACGGATGAAATTCAGCGTACCTATTTGTATGGCAGTCAGATGCTTGAGGAGGTGTCGCCATGAAGCGCTTGCCACCCATCTCCGGCGAATGGATCGATCGCCATCAGCCGGTCTCGTTCACCTTTGAGGGGGAATCGATCTCTGGTTATCACGGTGACACCGTCAGCAGCGCTCTGTGGGCAGCGGGGCGGCGGGTGTTGGGGCGCAGTTTTAAGTACCATCGCCCCCGAGGTATCCTCAGTCTTGCCAATCACGATGTCAACACGCTGATGCAGGATGGCCCCAAGTTAAATCTACGGGCGGATGTGGTGCCGGTGGAGTCGGGCATGGATCTCACGGCGATCCATACCTTTGGTGGCGTCCAGGGCGATCGCGCCAGTGTATTGGATCGCTTGTCTCGTTTTTTGCCCGTCGGCTTCTACTACAAAGCCTTTCTAGATAAGAACCAGTTTCCCTTCTGGGAGCGCGTCATCCGCTCTATCACTGGCTTAGGGGCGGTGGATACCACCACGCCCCGCCTGCGCACGCCCAAGCGCTACGATTTTTGTGATGTGCTGGTGATTGGATCGGGAGTTTCTGGTCTCACGGCAGCGATCGCTGCGGCGGAGGCGGGAGCTGATGTCGTAGTGGTAGACGAGAATGCCCATGCTGGCGGATCGGGGCACTATCAACGGGGCGATGATGGAGAGCGATCGCGCCAGACGGCTGCCCTTGTCGCTCAGGTGCAGCAGCATCCCCGCATTCGTCTTTATACGGACACCGTGGCGGCGGGCTACTATGCCGACCATTGGGTGCCCTTGGTGCATCGAGACTATATTGCCAAGATGCGCGCTCAGGCTGTGATTGTGGCGGCGGGTGCCTATGAGCAACCGGCAGTGTTTCGCAACAATGATCTGCCGGGGGTGATGCTGGCATCCGCGGCCCAGCGGTTAATCTATCGCTATGCCGTTCAGCCGATGGAGCGGGCGGTGGTCTTGACGTCCAACAGTGATGGCTACCGGGCGGCGCTGGATTTGGCCGCCCAGGGTGTGACAGTGGTGGCGGTGGTGGAGATGCGATCGCAGCCCGTGGTTACCGATCCGGTGCGGGCTGTGCAAGCGCGGGGTATCCAGATTTTCTCCCAATCCTGTCTCTATGAAGCCCGACCCAATCCAGGCGGCGATGGGGTAGCCTCGGTGGTCGTCTGTCCCCTTGATACAAACGGCCAGCCCCAGACCGGCTTTACCCAGACCCTGGCCTGTGATGGGGTGGTGATGAGTGTGGGCTGGGCTCCGACGGCAAATTTGCTGTATCAAGCTGGGGTGACGATGCGCTTTGATGCGACGGTGCAGCAGTTTGTCCCCGATCGCTTGCCAGCGGGTATTTTTGCCTGTGGACGGGTGAATGGGGTCTATGACTGGGAAGATAAGCAACGGGATGGACAGTGGGCTGGGCTAGCGGCGGCTCACAGGTTGGGACTTGTGAATACGGCACCTAGTTTAGAGAAAGCGATCGCCCCGGAATGTCCTTCCCATCCCTATCCGATGATTGCCCATCCTAAGGGTAAGAATTTTGTGGATTTTGATGAAGATCTGCACTATGACGATTTTATCCATGCCGTACAGGAGGGATTTGACAACATCGAGTTACTGAAACGCTATACCACGGTGGGTATGGGCCCCAGCCAGGGTAAACATTCGAATATGAATGCCCTACGGATCTTAGCTCATCTGCGCCAACTGCCCCCTGATGCCATCGGCACCACCACCGCCCGCCCCATGTTTCATCCGGTGCCCATGGCCCATCTGGCAGGACGGGGTTTCATGCCCGAGCGGCGATCGCCCCTCCATAGTCGTCACGCCCAGCAGGGCGCGGTCTGGATGCCCGCCGGTCAGTGGCAGCGTCCCGCCTACTACCACCGTCCGGGGCTAACACGGGAGGCCTGCATCCAGCAGGAGGTGATGGCGGTACGTACCCGAGTAGGATTGATTGATGTGGGTACTCTCGGTAAGCTAGAGCTACGCGGCCCGGATGCCATGGCCTTCTTGGAACGTATCTATACGGGTAAGTTCGCCAAAATGAAGGTAGGCAGCAGCCGCTATGCCTTGATGGTGGATGAATCCGGGGTGGTAATCGATGACGGAGTCGTAGCGCGGTTGGCCGCCGATCATGTTTACTTCACCACCACCACCTCTGGCTCTGCCCGTATTTATCGAGAGCTCAGCCGCTTAATAACGATGTGGCAGATGGACTGCGGCATCGTCAATCTAACCGGTGCCCGAGCGGCGGTGAACCTGGCTGGCCCGCGATCGCTCTCTCTCCTGCAAACCCTCACAGATATAGACCTATCACCCGATGCATTTCCCTATCTGGCGGTGCGTCAAGGGGCGATCGCAGGCATTCCAGCCCTGCTGATGCGGGTTGGCTTTGTGGGCGAATGGGGCTATGAGCTGCATGTGCCCGCTGACCAAGGACAGGCGCTGTGGGATGCCCTGATCACCGCTGGGAAACATCTGGGAATTCGTCCCTTTGGGGTGGAGGCCCAGCGGCTTCTGCGCCTAGAAAAGGGGCATGTGATTGTGGGGCAAGATACGGATGGGTTAACCACACCCTACGACGCTAATCTGGGCTGGGCCGTGAAAATGGATAAACCCTTTTTTATCGGACAGCGCAGTTTACAGATTCTCAAGCAGCGATCGCCCAAGCAGATCCTGGCTGGCTTTACCTTGCCAGAACGATTCCAGGGCAGACCACCTCAGGAATGCCACTTGGTGATCCATAATGGCGATATTGCCGGGCGGGTCACCAGCATTGGCTATAGTTCCAGCTTGAAACGCTATCTCGGTCTAGCTTATCTACAGCCTGAGCTAACGGCGATCGGTACTGAGATCACGATTCGGCTCACCGACGGCAGCATGGTCACCGCCACCGTTGCCCCCACCCCTTTCTATGATCCAGATAATCACCGTCAGGCGGCCTTGAGTCGCGAGGAGGCGTTTGTATGATGCGGGCCAGTCCAGTTCAAGATTGTCTCTCACCCTCGGCAACATGGCGAGACATCAACGGAATGTCCACCCTTTGGTCTACCCCGGATGATCTCCAAGGCGATACCTTGGGACTATGCGATCGCTCCTTCTTAACTCGATGGGGTGTAAAAGGGGCGGGAGCTGCTGCCTGGCTGGTATCCCAGGGGTTACCTGTTCCCCAACATCCCAATCAATGGTGTACCTTACCGAGCGATGGACTGATCGCCCGCTTAGGAACTACCGAATTCCTGATCGAAGATGGCTGGGAGGGAGCGATCGCCCCCCAGCTAGCTCAACACATGGCGAAGTTACCTCCTAAGGTCTATCCGGTCTTGCGCCAGGACTTAGCGATCGCCCTCACTGGACGCGCCGTTCCCGATCTACTACGGCAAACCTGCAGCGTTAATTTTCCAGCCCTCGATCTTACTGAACAGCCTGTAGTTTTAACGTCCATGATTGGAGTTAGCGTAGTCGTCATTCCGGGCGATCGCGCTGGACAACCATTCTATCGTATCTGGTGCGACGGGACCTTTGGGGTTTACCTATGGCAAACCCTAGTCACGATTGCCCAAGATCTGGGAGGCGGCCCCGTCGGCGCGGCCTATTTATATGATCTTGAGTAAGCATCACGATTTAGCAACGCCCTACACAGATCATCTGAAAGATTGATAATACAGATGGATGCTGTAGTAGCCTGGGTATCTCTCTAGCCCTGCTTCCTCAAGAAAAAACCAGCGTTAATGTTCACTTAGTCACCCAAAACCATGTGCGGAATTGTTGGTCTACTGATAAAAAATCCAGCCCTGCGAGACTCCCTCGGGGCACTCACGGTACCCATGCTGATTGGCATGGCCGAACGCGGCCCTGACTCTGCCGGCCTCGCGGTTTTTACCCAACCCATTGCGGAAAGCGATCGCAAATATAGCCTCTACTCTGGTGCCACCGTTGTGGATTGGGGTCAGCTTGTCCAGTCACTACACCAACAGCTTGGCGGCACAGCCCAGATCCATACCCAAGGTAACCACGGCATTCTCACTGCTAACCTATCTCCCGCTGTTGTTAAACCTTGGATCCAGGAACATTATCCTACAGTACATATTCTATCTACAGGGCGCACCATTGACCTCTACAAAGACGAAGGGCAGCCCGCCGCCGTGGCTGAGCGCTATGGCTTCAGTCATCTCAAGGGCACCCATGTCGTCGCCCACACCCGCATGGCCACCGAGTCAGCCGTCACCCCTGCCCATGCCCATCCCTTTACGGCTGGGGAAGACTTTTGCCTCGTCCACAACGGATCATTATCCAATCCCCACTCGATCCGACGAATGCTGGAACCCCGTGGCATTCACTTTGACACAGATAATGATACAGAAGCCGCCTGTCGCTATCTAGAATGGCGAATGCAGGAAGGTGATGATCTAAAATCTGCCCTGCAAAAGGGATTTGAAGAACTCGATGGCTTTTTTACCTTTTTGATGGGTACCCAAGATACCCTAGCCCTAGTACGGGACGCCTTTGCCTGCAAGCCCGCTATTGTGGCAGAAACCGATGACTATGTAGCGATCGCCTCCGAATTTCGCTCCCTAGCCCACCTCCCCGATATAGACCACGCTACCCTCTATGAGCCTGCACCCGAGGAAATGTATGTATGGACGGTGTCATGAATTCCACAACTAATATTATCTCCTTTGATCTGACAACCGCATCTCTGCGAGACGTCAATCACTATCTGCATCAACGGGTTAACCCTGGAGATCATATCGATATCCACCATCCTAATGGGGCCCATAACTTAGCTGTGGGATTACAGGAAGCGATCGCAGTTGATATCCACGGACACACAGGCTATTACGCCGCTGGCATGAATCAACAGGCATCGGTTACCATCTATGGCAATGCCGGGGCAGGCGTTGCCGAAAATATGATGTCCGGTCGAGTTCATGTCAAAGGGTTTGCCTCGGTTTCCGCCGGTGCCTCGGCCCAAGGGGGACTGTTGGTGATCGACGGGGATGCAGGACTGCGCTGCGGCATTTCTCTCAAAGGAGGTGACATCGTCGTAGGCGGCAGCGTCGGCAGCTTTTCCGCCTTCATGGCTCAGGCTGGACGCATGGTCATCTGCGGCGATGCAGGGGATGCCTTGGGCGATTCTCTCTACGAAGCCGTGCTCTATGTACGCGGCACCATCAAGTCTCTAGGAGCCGATGCCCAGATCGAACCGATGACCGAAAGCGATCAAGCGATCGTTGCCAACTTACTGGAACAAGCTGGTTTCAGCCATAATCCCAACGACTTTCAGCGCGTGGCCTCCGCCCGCCAACTCTACCACTGGAACGCCGACGCAAAGCAGGACTATTGATATGACTACATCACCCGACAACGTTAACCAACGCCTCAGCCTAGAAGAATCCTGGGGCTACGATCGCCACATGATGAACTACATCTACAATGCGGCTGCCCACGGTCTCTACGAGATTCGTGGCCTGGGTGCAAAGCGCAAGCTACCCCACTTTGATGATCTAGTTTTCCTAGGCGCATCGTTGACCCGCTATCCTTTGGAAGGCTACCGAGAGAAATGTTTAACAAAAACTGTCTTGGGAACCCGTTTCGCTAAAAAGCCCATTGAGCTAGATATTCCCATTACCATTGCCGGCATGAGCTTCGGTTCCTTATCTGCCAATGTGAAAGACGCCCTAGGCCGGGCGGCCACAGCCATGGGCACCAGCACCACCACCGGCGACGGCGGCATGACTCAGGAGGAGCGTCAATCCTCGAAAACCCTGGTTTACCAATGCCTACCCTCTCGCTACGGCTTCAACCCTGATGACGTCCGCAAAGCTGACGCTATCGAAATTGTCATTGGACAAGGAGCCAAACCCGGCGGCGGCGGTATGTTGCTGGGTCAAAAAATCAATCCTCGCGTAGCCGAAATGCGTACCTTACCTGAAGGGGTTGATCAGCGCTCTGCCTGCCGCCATCCTGACTGGACAGGCCCTGATGATCTCACGATTAAAATCCAAGAGCTGCGGGAAATTACCGATTGGGAAAAACCCATCTACGTGAAAGTTGGCGCTTCCCGCCCTTATAATGACGTCAAACTAGCTGTCCATGCCGGAGCCGATGTCGTTGTTGTTGATGGTATGCAGGGCGGAACTGCCGCCACCCAGTCAGTCTTCATTGAACATGTGGGCATTCCGACTCTAGCCGCTGTCCGCCAAGCGGTCATGGCTCTCGAAGAGATGGAGATGAAAGATAAGGTACAGTTGATTGTATCGGGCGGCGTGCGCACTGGGGCAGATGTAGCCAAAGCGATCGCCCTAGGAGCTGATGCCGTATCTATCGGTCAGGGTGTCTTATTTGCCCTAGGCTGTAACCGAGATAGCTACATCCAAAACGGTGAGCATCATTCCGCTGTGGATGACTACAGGGCGCTGGGCACAGCCCCCGGCTACTGCCATCATTGCCACACCGGTCAATGTCCTGTAGGAGTAACGACCCAAGATGCTGTATTAGAACAGCGCCTAGAGCCAGAGATGGGCGCAAAACATGTCAAAAACTATCTGCAAACGCTAACGATGGAACTGACCACCATCGCCCGTGCAGCTGGCAAGCAAAATATCCATCACCTAGAGCGAGAAGATCTGGTAGCCTTAACCATTGAAGCGGCAGCCATGGCCCAGCTTCCCCTGGCAGGCACAAACTGGATTCCAGGACAATCATCGTTCTGATTGGATTAAATCCGGTTCAATGTTCATGTCCGCAATATCCTGCCTTCGATGCCCCGCTTCGTCGCTCCCTTGACAAGGGGGCGACAGACGTCTGGGTACGGTCACGGACTGGAATCAATAGCGCATCTAACCGGATATGTTCATATCTTGACTCAGCAACACCTACTCTTGAATAACTCTAGAGGGTAGAACAGATCAAAAACATACGTTCATGGTCGTTTTCAGTGCTTAACTCATGCTGGATGTTTCAAGACTTACCATCCAAGACCTCTTGAAAAGCGATATGGTGATCTCGATAAAATAGACATGCTGCCTAGCTAGGCACCTAGCTGGTTGTCTGCATGATGAAAAAGCTGTAGCCATACCACTCACCATAGGTACGATACATGGTAATCTCCTGCTGTTCTTGATCCAGAACGGCTAGGGCCTGCGGTTGGTCGTGGTAGACCTGACGCATGTGGTTGACCCGCTCTTCGAGGGGTTGATAATAGTTCCACCATGCCTGACTTGGCATGAGCATCGTTCCGATCAGGGTATAGCCATGGGTGGGAATGAGGGCGGCAACCTCCTCAACCGAACGCATAGACGGATAGCCCTGCTGCCAATAGTCGTGCAGGACTGCCGGAGGATTAGGCTTAATCCAAACTAATTCACTGATCACCATGTATCCACCTGGTTTCAGGAGCGATCGCCACTGAGTTAACCCCTCTTCCAATCCGATAATATAGATAGACCCCTCAGCCCAAATCAGGTCAAAGCTTTGGGGTGCAAAGGGCAAGTTTCTCATATCGGCATTCAGGCAGGTGATTCGCCCCGGAAACGCAGTGGCTTGCTGCTGCAGCGCTGTCAGATAGAGTTGATGGTTATCCACGGCGGTGATCGACCCATCACTGAGCTGTGCTAGGGTTAGCGTCTGCATCCCTGGCCCACAGCCAATATCTAAGATTTGGGGATGGGAGAGGGCGGGCAACATATCAAAGGCTTGCTGAGTATACAAAGCACCACCAGGACTTTCCCGCTCTAATCCTTGGTGGATGTCCAAAAAAATACTTTGCTCGTCCATTGATCTCTCCTTCTACCCAAAATCCCAGAGGCGATAGAACAATTATTGCACCGTAAGTCCATGGGCTTGAAAAATTTCTACGGCTTGCTGCACTTCAGACTGAGTCGGGGTTGCTGTATCTTTCAGCGCATAGGCATAGCCAAGCTGCCGCCATTTGTAGCTACCCATTTGGTGGAACGGCAGGATTTCCACCTTTTCCACACAGGTTAATTGAGCTACAAACGCGGCCAGTTGTTCCATATTTTGGATTCCGTCGGTTAAGCCTGGTACCAGTACAAAGCGAACCCAGGTAGGTTTCTGGATGTCGTTTAAGTAATGCGCTACACGTAACGTTGGCTCGATGGGCACATGGGTCACGGTTTGGTAGATTTGGGGATTAAAGGATTTGATATCCAATAAAACTAAATCTACATCATCTAAAGCCGGTTTAGAGCGCTCAAAGTCTGGATAACCAGAGGTATCCAGGGCCGTATGAATACCGATCGCTCGGCAACGACGAATGAGTTCATGGACAAACTCCGGCTGCAGCAAGGGTTCACCGCCGCTAATGGTCACGCCACCACCGGAATAGGTCATGTAGGAACGATAGGTCTGAATCTCGGCCAAGAGATCATCAACGGTGACCTCTTGCCCTTGGTTCGGGTCACGGGTATCTGGATTATGACAATAAAGGCAGCGCAGGCGGCAGCCCTGGGTAAAGATCACAAATCGAATTCCTGGGCCATCTACCGTGCCACAGGTTTCAACCGAATGGATTCGGCCGCGATCGCCCCTCATAGGAACGGAACTAGAGACTGAAGTAAACATAGGTTGCATAACTAGACGGTTGATGAACAACGCTGCATCAACGTAGCATTGCCCACCATCCTAAGCTTTTGGGGAATGTTGAGTTCTTGGAAGCAGATCTGTATGAGATCTGTATGTGAGGGTGAAGATTGAGGGGTGGGCAATGCCCACCCTACAGTACGTCACATTAATGGCGTGGGTAAAAAACGATCGGAGTGGACGCCTACAGATGGCTATGGAAGGTGCGGTTAATCACATCCAACTGTTGTTCTCGGGTCAATTTGATGAAATTGACGGCATAGCCTGATACCCGAATCGTGAGCTGGGGATAATCTTCAGGATGATCCATGGCATGGAGCAAGGTATCTCGGTTGAGAACATTGACGTTAATATGATGTCCAGTTTCGTGGAAATAGCCATCTAGCATTCCTACCAAATTAGTAACTTGGCTATCTAAACCTTTACCCAAGGCTTGGGGCACGATGGAAAAGGTGTAGGAAATGCCGTCTTGGGCATCATCATAGGGCAGCTTAGCCACGGATGCTAGGGACGCGATCGCTCCTTTTGTATCTCGTCCATGCATAGGATTTGCGCCGGGGGCAAAGGGCTCGCCGGCTTTTCGTCCATCGGGGGTGTTACCCGTTTTCTTGCCGTAGACCACATTGGAGGTAATCGTCAAAATTGACTGGGTGGGCACAGCATCTCGATAGGTTTTGTTGGTGCGTACTTTCGCCATGAAAGACTGCACCAGATCAATGGCAATGGTATCGACCCGGTCGTCATTATTACCATACTTCGGATAGTCGCCCTCAATGCGGTAATCAACCACCAAACCCGTTTCATTACGAATCGCCTGCACCTTAGCATATTTAATCGCCGATAGGGCATCAGCGACGACGGATAGACCAGCTATGCCACAGGCCATCGTGCGATAAACATCGCGATCGTGGAGAGCCATCTCCAAGCGTTCGTAGCAATATTTATCATGCATGTAGTGAATCACATTCAGCGTATTCACATAGAGCTTGGCTAGCCAGTTCATCATCCGATCGAGCTTATCTCGCACGTCGGCATAGTCTAGTTGTTCTGTGGTCACAGGTGCATAGGGAGGAGCGACTTGGCTACCATCTTTTTCATCTCGACCGCCGTTAATGGCGTAGAGCAGACATTTAGCTAAGTTCACCCGTGCGCCAAAGAACTGCATTTGCTTACCGATGGGCATCGCCGAGACACAGCAGGCAATGCCGTAGTCATCCCCATAGCTGGGGCGCATCAGGTCGTCGTTTTCGTATTGGATGGAGCTGGTGTCAATGGAAACCTGGGCACAGAATTGCTTAAAGGCTGTGGGCAAGTGGGTAGACCAGAGCACCGTCAGATTGGGTTCAGGGGCTGGGCCAAGGGTATAGAGAGTTTGCAGAAAGCGGAAGCTGCTCTTGGTTACCAAGGGACGACCATCATGGCCCATACCGCCCAAGCATTCGGTCACCCAAACTGGATCGCCGGAAAACAGTTGGTTATAGTCGGGGGTGCGCAAAAACCGCACCATGCGCAGCTTCATGACAAACTGATCGATCAGCTCTTGGGCTTCCGATTCCGTTAAGAGTCCCTTCGCCAAATCGCGCTCTAGATAAATGTCCAAAAATGTAGACACCCGCCCTAGGGACATGGCTGCCCCATTTTGCTCCTTAATGGCACCCAAATAGCCGAAATAAGTCCACTGCACAGCTTCCTTGGCGGTGGCAGCCGGTTGGCGAATATCACAGCCGTAGCGTTCTGCCATAACCTGCAGCTCAGCGATCGCTCGGATCTGTTCACTAATCTCTTCCCGCAGACGAATCACCGACTCATCGATCACATCTACTTCAAGGGACTTAAGCTGGTCTTTCTTATCCGCAATTAAGCGATCGCTGCCGTAGAGGGCTACCCGGCGATAGTCGCCAATGATCCGCCCCCGGCCGTAGGCATCTGGCAATCCGGTGATAATGCCTGAGTGGCGCGCTTGGCGCATTTCCTGGGTGTAGGCATCAAAGACACCATCATTGTGCGTCTTGCGATACTGGGTAAAAATATTTTCGGTGGCCGGATCAAGGGTGTAGTTATAGGACTGCAGGGATTTCTTAACGACACGAATCCCGCCTAGGGGCATAATGGCTCGTTTAAGAGGGCGATCGGTCTGTAGCCCGACAATCTGTTCTAAGGACTGATCGATATAGCCGGGGCCGTGGGCCGTGATGCTGCTGGGAACGGCTGTATCCACGTCTAAGATATCTCGTTCACGCTCTTGGGCCATCAGATCTTTCACCTGATTCCAGAGCGCCTGAGTGCGGGGTGTGATGCTGGCTAAGAAATCAGCCTCGCCGGTGTAGGGGGTGTAATTGCGCTGAATAAAATCTCGGACATTAATCTCGGTTGTCCAAGGGCCAGGTGTAAATCCAGTCCAAGCTGCTTCATGGGCAGAATTGACAGATTCGTTAGATGCAACCGTCAATTTAGTTGGGGTGGAAACCATACTTCAACAACCTCAAAATCTATACAGCGGCAGTGGCCGTAAGCGCAGGAGCTAGGTGTCCATGGCTAAACGGTCAGGCATTATGCCTAGATTAGGGGGCGATCGCCTGCCGAGTCGGTGGATCGACAACGAGGGGCGATCGCATTCCAATCCTCCTTAGGTTTAACGCATAACCCCGGAGACTCTGCCAGGACGCAGAATATCTTCAGAATCTCAAGCCCCTGGAGATACTGTCCTGGAGATACTAGACCTTATCGATCATGAGTTGCTCGATATCAACATTGATGCGGTCATCATCGGTTTTGATGGTTTCGTGTCAGAAATTGATGGCTTTCCTCATTTCCGATTGAGTCTACTCTCTTGGAGACACTATCCGGGAGATCCTTCCCCTAGGATGCCAAAGACGGTAGGCTAGCCTCCAGCGATCGCCGCAGTTCCGTAAATCCATCAATGGACTGGGGCAGATGATCCCAATCAAAAGCATCAACTTGATCGATCAACAGGTGGGCATAGCGATCGAGGGATACATTGTTATAGGTTTGGGCTACCTCTTGCAAGGCTTCGGCAAAGGCAACCACCCCTCGCATGGTCATGGTTTGCCGCAAATGCTGCCAATGATCGCGTTCGACTTGGTTGAGGGCTATCAGCAGTTCCGCTCGGCGATCGCTCCCTTGGTCTGTAGCGGCTGGGTCAGCGGTTGGGGATGGCGGTGTCGGCGTCTCCGAGCGAACTTGGATGGTTTTCAAAACCTCCCATAGCTGTTCCCACCGAATCGGCTTATGCAGCACCGCATGGCACATGGGCTTGATCGCCTCATCCAGTTCACGGGAGGTGCTAGCTGTCATCACCACCACCGGAATCATCTGGGTGTCGGGCTGTTGATTGAGCGCTTGGATGACCTCCTGCCCGCTGCGATCGCCCAGGTGTAGATCCAGCAAGATCAGATTCGGGTGATGAATATGGGCCAATTGCACCGCCTCATCGCCATCGCGGGCCAAGAGAACGCGATGGTGGCTGCCATAAAAATACTGCTGAATCAACTCTCGATTAGACTTCACATCATCTGCTACCAACATCGTCACCGGCGGCAGGGCACTCAGGATATCATCTGCGATCGCTTCTTCAGGCATCGGTTCAGATGAACAGGAATTAGCAGCGATCGCCACCTTTGGAAACGTAAACGTAAACTTAGAGCCCCGCCCCAGATCACTATCGAGGACAATCGTGCCGCCGAGCATCTTGGTCAACCGTTGGGTAATGGCCAGCCCTAGCCCCGTGCCGCCATATTTCCGCACATCTTGACCATCACTTTGGGTAAAGCTTTCAAAGATCTTTTGGTGTTGATCCGGGGCAATGCCGATGCCGGTGTCGCTCACCGTGATCTCTAAGGTCAAATGTTGATCACTCTGAGCATCAGGAACCATCGATACCTTTAGATAGATACCTCCCTGCTCAGTGAACTTCACCGCATTGCCCACCACATTAAACAAAATCTGCCGTAGCCGCACCGGATCGAACAAGATCCAGGGCAGCCTACCATCCAGCCTGAGATCTAGAACTAGATTCTTTTCCCCTGCCTTTTGGCTGAAAATGGTTTTGACATCCATCATCAGCGATTGGAGATTCACCGGCTCATAGTACAGCCGCAGTTGCCCAGCCTCAATCCTAGAAAGGTCGAGCATATCGTCGATCAACGCCAGCAGCATTTGACCGCTGGTTTCAATGGAGGACAGGTACGACTTTTGACGACCATCCACCGTTTTTTGATCCAGCAATTGGGTAAATCCCAGAATGGCATTCATGGGGGTGCGAATTTCGTGGCTCATATTTGCCAAAAACTCGCTCTTGGCAAGATTGGCCGCCTCGGCTGCTTCCTTGGCCTGCCGTAGTTCTCGGTTGAGGGTTTGCAACTCTAACGTACGCTGCCGCACCCGCTGCTCTAGGGTGCTATTGGCTTGACGGATGTGATCAAACTGTTGCTTCAGAGCGAGCAACATGGTGTAGACGTTGTCCGACAGCAGCGCCACTTCATCAATGGAGCTGGTCGGCAGGTCAAGGGTATGGTCGCTGACCAGGCGCTGGGGCACGTTGGTGGTCACTGCGGCCAACTGCAAAATGGGCGTCACCAAGCGACGGCTGACCACGAGGGCAATGGTGATCGACAGGAGAGCGATCGCCCATAGAATCGCCAAATCTCGGATATAAAGCTGTTCCAAATAGCTCACATAGGGAGCTGTCGCCACCCCTACAGCCAGAGTCCATTGATTGCCGTTGCCAATGGACGAGGTTTCAATGTAGAGCGACTCCTTCCAGCGCACCATAATGGGCGGGCCCGGCGGCGGCAACCACTGCACGACACTATCCCTAAACTGCCGCGTTTCGCCCGGCTGACTAGGATCAAGAGACGGCAGCGGCCCTCCCATGCCACCTTTTTCCGCCAAGAGCACCCCCTGCTGGTTGAGCAGTTGCAGGATGACAATATCTCGCCCACCATGAAAGTGAAAGAGTCGCTCCAGGTTTTGTAGGTTGATATCAGCCATCAGGAAGCCTTGTAGATTAGCCTGATTGTAGATCGGCACCAAAATTCGCATGTAGCGGGTGAGATAGATATCGGAGGGCTCGGGCAGATAAAATTGAATGCGCGCCTGATCACTATCGATCATAGTCATGGCGTCTAGGGCATTCGTCTGGATGTCGTTCAGAACTTGGGGAGAGGTGAGGCGAGACGATTCTGCTAACACCTGACCTGCGCTGTCTACCACGTAGAGCCCTAGAAAATCATTGGAGGTCTGCTGAGCAGCTTCTAACCGCGCCGTGATCAGCTCTGGATTAGACAGATCAAGACCAACGGCCTTACGTTCGATGCGATGGATGTGATCGTCATACCAGGCTTGGATGTTTTGCGTTGTGGTGCCAGAGGCCACGTCTAGGCTGTTGAGAATATCGTTTTCTACGGTCTGAAACAGTTGCTGGCCATTGAAAACCATTAACAGCAAACTGGGCAGCAGCACAAACGATGCAAAGAGGGTGAACACCGTTTGATGGAACGACACATGACGCGATCGCCCCTGGGAAGGACGGGACAACCAGCGTCCCATATCAGCCATGAGTATGAGGTCTACTAGCAGCGCATTAACGATACCGTTGATCGACTGCTTGAGGGCCACCAAGATCGTGCCTTGGGGCGCAACCTCCAACATGACTCCGTAGAACAGCAGCACCGAAGGAATCCCGATCAGCAACCAGTAGCCGATGACAATCATCAGTAAACTTTTGCTTTTGCGGGGATAGAGCAGACCCACCGCGATCGCTTCCCCAATCAGGGTGATCGTCGCGTAGGGATGTCCCCACAGCACATAGGTAACACTGCCGACCAACGCGCTGGCAAACAGCCCCCAACCTAATCCGTAGCGGGCCAAGATCAGCAGGACAGCAATACTACCAAAGAGAAAATCAACTCCAAAAAAGAGCTGAAACTTAAAAATGTTGCCCAGCAACCCCAAGCCTATCAACCCTCCCAGTAGCCCCCAGCTTTGCAGGGTCGTAGGCATGATGGAGGAAGGGGATGGGATTGTGTCCAACAAACGTAAAAGCCGTGGTTGTCTACTCATGAATTGTTCATCAACGCCAATGGTAGCTACGCGTCCTAGACAACGATGCGATCGCATTCTAAGGCATGTGAATCGGAGCTACTTAAACTAAAGTCAAACCAAACCCATTAAAAACCATAGGATCGATGTTCAGCAGAGAATCTTAAGCCTCATCTAGCTCCAGCCTAGAATAGCCTCATGTATGTTTAGCACCCGTGGATCTGAGGTCTGCACCATGATGTCAACCTTCTTAGACCTTGACGATAGGGATGTTCGATGTGGACTTCTCCACGGGTAGGTCATAGCCTGATCGCTAGGGTTTCATGGCCTACCGCTGCATCACTGATGATGTTGGACAGCATGGATGTCGGAGGGTCGGACAGCATGGGCTGTGTCATCTCCACCCTTGTCCTAGATTTGAGATCGAATGCGATCGCTCACGCATCCCACACACCATGAACGATCGTCACTGAGCTTACACAATGAGCTTACACAACGTGATCAGCAGGATGAAGGCGATCGCTTTGCATTCGATGGGGGCTACCTAGCTGTATGTAGGCGGTGATGCATCCGTGGTTAGCACACCTTATCATGTATTAATTGTTGCAAATTAACCTGAATGATGAAAAGTATCTGTCACATATGGGCATGAAAACCCTAGGATCTGATCGCAAATACCTATAGTTTCTTTACAAAAGAACCCTTTTCGTCACAACAGTTCTATCCTGCCCTTCCCCTAGCTCAAGATGAACAGAGCGGTACCGTTTGCACAGAGAGGGAACGAGAACGTCAAAAAAAATCCCGCTCTTGGAGAACGAGATCATTTCAATTGACGATAAACAAAGCTGAGTTTTGATGTTGAGCGGTTAGTATCTCCAAATGGAACAGTAACGCTACATTTGGAGATCTAGATAGAGCTTGAGATTCAGTGGGGACTATCCTAGATCCGGCCAACTCATCATGATGAGTCTGCCGAACTGCTGGTTATAACTTCAGGGTTGCCTCATCGTCATCCCGATGAATACCGGTGCTTTAAATCCGGAATTTATGTGATCCTAGTCACATTCCCTAGTGGCCGATGCGATTATCTTCGATCCACTTCACCACATCCGACTCCGACTCAGCGTAGAGGGCTTTGCCGGTGCCTGGATCGTAGGCATACCACCATGTATCACCATTGGTGCCAGATAGCTTCTCGACTTGAAGCTTGGAGCTATCTTCAATGGCTACCAAGAGCCACTGCCAAAATCGTTGGATTAAGTTGAGAGAAGGGGCGATCGCTCCCTTGGTAGAGCGAGTAGACCATTCTGCCGCCAGTTGCCGTTGTTCTACTTCCAGAAGCGCAAGCAGGCGACTGTCATTGTGCTGCTGAGCAGACTCCATGCGTCGGGCAAGGTGGGCGAGAAGGTTGGTGTAGTGCTGATGATGCAGCCGCACATCGCTAGATTGAGTCGCGTTCATGGCAATCCGGTTAAAAATAGGACTAATGATTGATTTTATTTCTGTAGCAATCACTACTCTTTTATTTTAGCGGGTGTGGGTGTAAATGAACATACATCTAGGGAGGGATGCGCAGGGCATGTCTAGTATCCCTGACAACAGGGCGCGATCGCCCATTCTGATAGAGATCATCCTAGGGCTGGTATGACCCTGCCCGTACCTACCCCACCCGTACCCCACCTGATCGATCAACACCATCGGCGGACTAGTTTGGAAACCTGCCCTATGACCCTGACCTCAACAGCTACGATTCCTGTGATTGACTTTGGCCCCTTTCTCCAAGGCGAGGAGAGCGATCGCGATCGCGTTGCCCAGGAGATTTACCAAGCCTGTTCCACCATCGGCTTCATGTATCTACGCAATCACGGCATTCCCGTCGAACTCCTCCAGCAGTTATTAGCCCAAGCCCAAGCCTTTTTTCAGCTTCCCCTAGACCTCAAGGAAACCGTGGCGCGATCGCCCGACACCAACTGCGGCTACATTGCTGTGCAAACCGAGCGCCTGGATCCAGGTCAGCCTTGGGATCTCAAAGAGGCCTTTAATATGGGTCTAGAGGTCGTCTGGCCCCCGGAGCCGGTGACCTTTCAGCCTGTGGTCTCAGACTTTTATCGCTGCTGCACCGAACAGGTGGCCCCCAATGTGCTGCGAGCCTTTGCCATGGCTCTAGACCTGCCCCACCACTACTTTGACGACAAGCACGGTCGCAACTATTTTCTGCGCATGTTGCACTACCCGCCGGTGGATCAACAGCCCCAGCCTGGACAACTGCGCGCCGGAGCCCACACAGACTACGGCAGCATTACCCTACTGCTGCAGGATGACATCGGCGGTCTAGAAGTGCAAACCCGTGATGGGCAATGGGTTGCCGCGCCACCGATTCCCGGCACCGTGGTGGTGAATGTGGGCGATGCCATGCAGCGCTGGACGAATGATCGGCTCAGCTCCACTCGCCATCGGGTAGCCGTTCCCACAGGCGACGATGCCGGGCGATCGCGCTACTCGGTGGCCCTGTTTTGTGATCCTAACCCTGAGGTTGTGATCGACTGCCTACCCCAATGCATCACCGGCGATCGCCCCCGCCGCTATCCGCCGATTTTGATGCGTGATCATCTGCTCAGTAAACTCACTGCCACCTATTGAGGGGGAGGTCACAATGGGCAAGCATTTTGACGTCGCTCAGTGCTCCTAACAAGACGAGGGTTGAGCAACGTCGAAACCCGGCAGCTTCATTCCCTGGGGGGCGATCGCTCTCATGCCCCGCGTCAGCCCCGTTATACTGAAATGACGATCAACCCCATACTCTTCTTCCGGCTCGTTCCCGCCAACACCATGCTAGATCTCCATTGCCACAGCACCCAGTCCGACGGCAGCCTTACCCCAACCCAGCTTGTGCAGGAGGCGATCGCTGCCGGACTCAAGGTTCTGTCGATCACCGACCATGACACCCTCTCGGGCTGGGATGAGGCCTACCAAGCTGCTGCTGGCACATCCCTGACCCTAGTGCCAGGGGTGGAACTGAGTACGGTGCATAATGGGCGATCGCTGCATATTCTGGGCTTCTATCCCAATCGTCAGGCGTTGGAAGCGCCGCTGCGAGAGCGGGTGGAGGGACGACACCGCCGCGCTCAGCAGATGGCTGAAAACTTGGCCGCGCTTGGCTATCCCATTATTCTCCCCCGCCTATCAGACACGATGGCTCCGGGCCGTCCCCATATTGCAGCGGCGCTGGTGGCAGCCGGTTATGTGCGATCGCCCCAGGAAGCTTTTGAGCGCTGGCTAGGGGAAGATAAGCCTGCCCATGTGGCCTATGAAAAATTTTCAGCTGTTGACGGTATTCAGCTTCTGCGACGCTGTGGTGCGGTGCCGGTTTGGGCCCATCCTTATCTATTTCGGGGCGGCCCCGTACCGGAGGTGTTACCCACCTTGGTGGAAGCTGGATTGATGGGTCTTGAAGTCTATCATCCTAACCATGCAGAACGCGATCGCCGTCGGCTGGCAGCTATTGGTCAGCGCTATGGCTTACTGACCACCGGAGGTAGTGACTATCACGGCCCCTCACCCCACGGAGCTGGACTCAATCAATTGCAGCTTTCCCTCGATTTGCTACCTCCTCTGCAAGAAGGGGCGCGATCGCTCCATGCTGATCAAGGACTAGATTTTCACCTAAATTAATCCTAATCCTGTAACAGATTCAATAAAAGTAAATTACTTTTGTGGCAGTACAGCATCCTAAGATAGCCTAGGACGATAAACTCTATGTGGATGATACCATGCAGCTAATCTGCCCATTGTGCTTGACCCCTGAGCCAGCGAAGGTTAGCGGTGCAGACGATCGCCACTACTATCTCTGTAGCCACTGCTCACTGATTTTTGTCGATCCTGACCATCACCTGTCCCTTGATGACGAACGAGCCTACTACGGCACCCATCATAACAGCATTGAGCAAGTTGGGTATGTGAACTTTCTAAATCGCGTCATCAAGCCAACCTTGCCTTATCTAGATAACACCATGTGTGGGCTAGACTACGGCTGTGGCCCTGGGCCTACCCTGTCGGAGCTGGTCAAACGGCAAGGTATCGACTGTGAGGATTACGATCCCATCTTTTTGGATGTTCCCCTGCGATCGCCCTATGATTTTATCTTCGCAACCGAGTGTTTTGAGCATTTCTACCATCCCAGACAAGATATTCATCGCATTCATAGCCTGCTTAAACCAGGCGGAGTGTTAGGGATTATGACCGATCGCTGGGTTAGCCTGGATCACTTTGCCACATGGCACTACACCACAGACCCGACCCATACCTCGTTCTACCATGAAACAACCTTCGAGTTTCTCTGCGATCATCTAGGATTTGAGACTCTCTGGAGTGATGAAACGAGGGTGATCATTTTGCGTCGGCTGACCTGATGTGCAGCCAATGACGAAAAGTCGGTATACACTGGGGTGACGTGCGATCGCATTCTCAACCTATGATGCTCAATATCCGTGATTTCTACCAGCGTGTGAACCCGAGCCAAACTCTGGATGTGTCCAAAGCGGCGGATCGGACGCTCTACATTGATTTTTCATCAGTACGCGGGGGTGAAATTATCGCGGATCTGCGGGACACGATTACTTTTTATGCCTCGGATGATCCCACCTGCGTATTATTCACCGGGCATATTGGCTGCGGTAAATCGACAGAACTGCTGCGGCTGAAGCAGGAACTGGAATCGGATGGCTTCCACGTCGTCTATTTTGACTCCAACGAAGATTTGGATATGGCGGATGTGGATATTGGGGATGTGCTGCTGGCGATCGCCCGTCGGGTGGGGGAAAGTATTGATTCCCTGAAGCTAGAGCAGCCGCGTACCTTCCGGGATCTGCTGCAAAAGGCGACGCGCCTGATGAATACGGAGGTGGAACTGTCAGCGGAACTGGGAGTGGCGATCCCTATGGTAGGAGAAGTGGGCTTTAACCTCGACGATGGTCTCTCGTTGGCAACGGGCATTGGTAAAATTACGGCTAAGGCCAAGAATGATTCGCTGTTGCGCGATCGCCTTAACCAATTTCTCGGGCCCCAAAAGACGCGGTTGTTGGAGGCGATTAACCGGGAGCTGCTGGAACCGGCGATCGCTCAACTGAAGCAAAAGGGGCAGCAGGGGCTGGTGGTGATTGTGGATAGTCTAGAAAAGCTGATCAATTCTCCCAAGCCCTACGGCCGGCCGCAGCAAGAATATTTGTACATTGACCAAAGCGAATGTTTGCGCGGGCTGCGCTGCCATACGATTTACACCATGCCCCTAGCGCTCAAATTTTCCAGCGAGTATGGGCATCTCACCCAACGTTATCCCGATGATCCACGGGTGTTGCCCATGGTGCCGGTGCAGCGGGAAGACGGCAGTGCCTTTGAGGCAGGCATGGTGCTTTTGCGTCAGATGGTGTTAGCGCGGGCTTTTCCGGAGCTGCCGGAGGGCGATCGCCTGGCGCACCTCAATCTGGTGTTTGATGAACCGGAAAGTCTGGATCGCCTCTGCCAGGCCAGCGGCGGGCATGTGCGCGATTTGCTGCGGCTGCTCAGCGCTTGGATTATGAAAAGCCGCCGTCAACTGCCCCTGAATCGCGCCACCCTAGAGCAGGTGATTCGCGAACGCTGCAATGAAATGAGCCTACAGATCTCAGACGAAGAATGGGACTTACTGCGTCAGGTGAGCGATCGCAAGCGAGTGAGCGGCGATGAGGGTTACAAAACATTAATCCACAGTCGGCTGGTGTTTGAGTATCGAGATCAGGGCATATCCTGGTTTGATGTGAATCCTATTCTGCTCGGTGTAAAGGATCTCTCCCCATGAGCGATGATCATGCCGCCCAGTTTCATGACGCTAACGCGACTCGCCTAGAGGAGTTGGCCGATGTGCTGGATCTGGGGCGAGGACAGTTTTCATTGCACCTCGTCCACTGTCGGTATGACCATCTGCAAGAACAGTTGGCGCAGCAGCTACAGCAGATTTGCGCCGATCGCTATAACCTCACCCTCGACCAATTAACGCTCCATCCCTCGGCCCAAAATCTGTTTACCAATCTGCGGGATGCCTTGGGCGATCGCCAGCCAGAAGCCTTGATGGTGATGGGGTTGGGGCATGTGGAACATCTCCAGAAAGTGCTGGGCGCGATGGAAAATGTGCGCGAAGAGTTTCGTAAGCATTTCCCCTTTCCCTTTGTCCTATGGCTCGATGATCCCACCCAGGTGCAACTGGCGCGGGAAGCGCCCAATTTTGTCAGTTGGGCATCAGACGTCACCCACTTCACCGTCAGCTCCGCTTGGCTCAGCCATGGCCTGCACCAAGCCGCCGACCAAATCTATGCCAGCCTCCTCGATCCAGGATCGGGGAAACTGCCGTCTACGCTCCAGGTCCTGAATCCCCTCGGCCCCTTTCAGCAATCAGAGCTACAGCTCGCCCTAGATGAAGCAGGCCCGATCACGCTCCATCCCGAAGCCCAAGCGGCCCTAAACTGGGCGATCGCCCTCAACCTAGCCAAGCACCAACCGCAGGATTTAGATCAGCCGGGGCAGTATTTTCAGCGCAGTGTTGACTATTGGACGAGCCAAGAGCCCTTGGAGGACTGCGATCGCCAACTGCGGGCCGGCATGGCCCACTTTTTCCTAGGCCGCCATCTGGCCTGGGTAGTGGATCGGGAGCGGCGGCAGGGGGATGGGGTAGACAGCAAGGCATGGCAACGGGCGAGGCTGCCCTTGGAGCGCAGTATTCAGATCTTTCAAGCCTGCGATCGCCTTGACTTAGTGGCCAAGTGCCTATCGGGGCTGCAGCGGGTGCTGAAGCGTCTGGAGGACTGGGATGCGCTGGAGCGTTACTGCCGTCTGGGGATGGAGCTGCATCGCCCGGATCACTATCCCCTGAAGTTGGCCTATGACTATGGCTTTTTGGGCAATATCGCCCTGCACCGGCAGCAGTGGACGGAGACCAAGCGACTCACCCAGGAGGCTATGCAGATCCTCGATCGCCTGCCAGAGAAATCGGGCTGGATTCGGGGTCTCTACCTGCTCAATTTGGCCAAGGCAGAGCGGGGGTTGGGCAATCCTCAGGGGGCGATCGCTTATTTGCTAGAGGCAAGGGCCTGGGGCGATCGCGGCCATCCCACCACCTATTGCGCCATTTTGGAAGAGTTACGGGATCTGCGGCTAGAGCAACGGCAGTATCTCATGGCTTTTAAGCTGAAGCAGGCGCGGCTGGAGGTGGAAAAGAATGCCGGTATTCGCGCCTTTGTGGGAGCGGGGCGGCTCGGGTTAGAGCCCCAGGGCCTGGATGATCTCTACGGCGTGGCTCCGGAGATTGCTGCATCGGGGCGGCGGCTGGATCTAGAGAGGTTGATGCAGCGGCTGGGGCGCAGTGACTATAAGCTGGTGGTGATCCACGGTGGATCGGGGGTGGGCAAAAGTTCGCTGCTGAACGCCGGCCTGGTGCCAGCGCTGCGCAAGCCCATCGACTATCGCGATAATTTGGTGGTGGTGATGCGCAACTACACCGCGCAGTGGCAGGCAGATTTGGCCCATCAGATCAGTCAGGGTCTGAGGGATTTAAGAAAGGCTGGAACCGATGGATCGTTGTTGGAGCAGCTACGCCAGAATGAGGGGCGGAATCTGCGCACGATTTTGATGCTGGATCAGTTTGAGGAGTTCTTCTTCGCAAATCCCGATCGCTTGCAGTGGCGGCGGTTTTTTGAATTTTTGGGGGATTGTTTAGCGATTCCCTACGTGAAGGTGGTGATCTCCTTGCGGGAGGACTATATCCATTATCTGCTGGATGCCAATCGCCTAGACAGCATGAGCGCCATCGGCCACGATATTTTAGGGCGACAGGTGCTCTATGGCTTAGGTAATTTATCGTTGGAGGATGCCAGGGCGACGATCGCTGACCTGACGGGGCGATCGCGTTTTAGCCTAGAGCCGGCGTTGGTGGAACGGGTGGTGCAGGATCTGGGTGGGCCGCTGCAGGAGGTGCGGCCGATTGAGATGCAGATTGTGGGGGCGCAGCTACAGACGGTGGGGGTTTCGACTCTGGCGGCCTATGAGCAGTTGGGGGATGCGCCGAAGGAGGCGTTGGTGACGGGCTATGTGCAGGAGGTGGTGGACAACTGTGGCCCGGAGCATCAACAGTTGGCGGAGCTGGTGTTGTTTTTGTTGACGGATGAGCGGGGAACGCGACCGCTAAAGACGCGATCGGAGCTGGTGAAGGAGCTGGAGGCGCTGTTGCCGGGGCGGGTGTTTGGAGATGGGGAGCCGGAGACGGAGGAGGAGACGGAACCGACGGAGCCGTTGGATCTGGTGTTGCGGGTGGCCTGTGGGTCGGGGCTGGTGATGTATTTGCCGGAGGAACCGCAGGATCGCTATCAGTTGGTGCATGACTACATCGCGGAACTGATTCAGCGGCAGCGTCGGAGTGATGTAGAACATTTGAAGGAGCGGTTAGAGGCTCTGGAGCAAGAAAATTTAGCCACTCAGAAAGAACTCAAAAACGCGAAGCAGATTTTAGGGCAGGCCCAACGGCAAGCAACTCGGTGGTCAGTAGCGGGGATTGCCATCTTCGTTTTGTCCAGCGTGCTCACGTCGTCCATTGTGTATCGCGGAAATCGTAACTTGACCTTGGCTCGTGAAGCGACGCAACTTGAACGTGCTGGGGTGGCGGCCCAAAATCGCTTTTCATTCCAGCAAACCGAGGCGTTGCTCTTGGCGACCCGTGCCCTGTATGATCTTCAGCGCCTGACCCAGGTACATAACATTCAGAATCTGAACGGCTATCCTGCCCACAGCCCCTTGTTCACTACCCAAACCAGCCTCGCTCAAATTCGAGAAATCCGGCTTGAAGTAGGTGAGAAAAATGTTCCAACTGTGGCGTTTAACCCAGATGAACAAACGATCGCCACAGGCGGAGAAGATGGAACGGCACATCTGTGGGATTTGGAAGGGAATGAACTGGCCCGCATGGAAGGACATGAGGGGGTCGTCAATCAGGTGGAGTTTAGCCCTGATAGAAAGATAATTGTCACCAGCGACGAGAATGGCAAGATACGGCTGTGGGACTTAAACGGCAATGAACTGGTTCAAATGGAAGGACACGAGGGGAGCATCTGGCAGGTAGAGTTTAGTCCCGATGGGGATGCGATCGCCACCCGTGGTGAAGATGGCACAGTACGACTGTGGGATTTGGAGGGCAATGAACTGGCCCGCATAGAAGGGAAGGAGGGGGGCAGCAATCAGGTGGAGTTTAGTTCTGATGGGGATGCGATCGCCACCTGTGGTGAAGATGGAATAGTGCGACTGTGGGATTTGGAGGGCAATGAACTGGCCCGCATAGGGGGGAATGAGGGGGGCATCAGTCAGGTGGTGTTTAGTCCCGATGGGGATGCGATCGCCACTCATGGTGAAGATAACACAGCGCGCCTGTGGGATTTATCGGGCAATCCCTTGGCAGTGCTGGAAGGACATCAAGCTGAAGTCAGACAGGTCGTATTTAGCCCAGATGGAGAAACTATTGCTACAGGAAGCAGCGATGGCACTGTGCGCCTGTGGGACTTATCGGGCAATTCTTTGGCAGTACTGGAAGGACATCAAGCCGAAGTCAGTCAGGTCGTATTTAGTCCAGATGGAGAAACTATTGCTACAGGAAGCTACGATGGCACCGCGCGTTTGTGGAACTTGGAGGGCACTCGCTTAGCCGTTTTGGAAGGACATCAGACCGGTGTTAATCAAATAGTGTTTAGCCCGAGTGGCACAACCATCGCTACAAGCAGCTTCGGCGCAGTGCATCTGTGGAATGTAACAGGTGCTCCACTGGCCGTGCTGAGGGGATATCAGTTCAGTGTTGATCAGATAGTGTTTAGCTCGGATGGTACAACTGTTGTTACAAGTAGCTATAACAGTTATACGATAAGAGCTTGGGATTTATCAGATAAACCCTTGGCAGTGCTAGAGGGACATCAGGACAAGATCAGGCAGGTAGTGTTCAGCCCAGACGACAAAATCATCGCCACAGGTAGTGATGATGGCACGGCACGGCTGTGGGATTTATCGGGCAACCTCCTAGCAACATTGGAGGGACATCAGGATAGGGTAAGCCTAGTATTCAGTCCAGACAGCAGCACGATTGCCACTACAGACAGCTCTGAAGCAGTGCGACTATGGGATCAGTCAGGTAAACTCTTAACGGTGCTAGAGGGATATCAAGATCAAGGCAGATGGATAACAGTCGCGTTCAGCCCAGATAGCAGCGTCATTGCCATTACGGATGACTCTAATACAGTTAGGCTTTGGGACTTATCAGGTAAGCCCTTGGCAAGCTTAGAGGGACATCAAAACACAGTTGATGGAATAGTGTTTAGCCCGGATGGTCAAACCATTGCTACACGTAGCGATGATGAAACAATAAGGCTTTGGGATTTATCTGGCAACCCCTTAGCTGTGCTGGAAGGACATCAGGACTGGGTTAGTGAGGTCGTCTTCAGCCCAGATGGTCAAACCATCGCTACAGGCAGTGGTGATGGCACAGCAAGACTTTGGGACTTATCAGGCAATCCCTTGGCAGTACTAGAGGGACATCAGGACTGGACTCAGGTAGTGGAATTTAGTCCTGATGGAAAAACCATTGCTACAGGTAGCGATGATGGTACAGCAAGGCTTTGGGACTTATCGGGTAACCTTGTGGCGGCGTTGGAGGGACATCAAGATCCTGTCTGGCAGGTGGAGTTTAGCCCGGACGGTCAAACCATTGCTACAGGTGGCTGGGATGGTACAGTGCACCTATGGGATTTATCTGGCAACCTATTAGCAGTACTGGAGGGGCATCAGTCCTCGATCAGTCGGGTGGAGTTTAGCCCAGACAGCACCATTGTTGCCACAAGTAGTAGAGATCGCACGACGCGTATTTGGACGCTCAATGGTCAGCAAATTGCCCAGTATGAAGGACGGTTGGCAAGATTTGCCCCAGACTGGAGCCATATGTGGATGATTCAGCCCGGCAATGCCCTCATGGGTGAAAACCTTGCTCATGAACGGGTGACTATGTGGCCCGTAGATCAGGATATTGACAGCCTGTTGGCCCGGGCCTGTCGTCGCTTGCGCAGCTACCTCATTCACAGCCCCGACGTGACCGAGAGCGATCGCGCTATGTGCAATATTCCCCCCCGCGATCCCTAACGATGCCGAAATTCATCCCGTTCCACTGTAGTTAAGCCGCGATCGCATTCCGTCTATTCCCCCATGACCTTTCCCGCCCTCCTACTCACCCTGCCCCTCCTCGCCGGCCCTAGCCTTCCCCCCCAAACCCCGCAGCCAGCCGCACCGCTCCTAGCCATTTTTGCGATGGACGAAGACCCCAGCGGCGACATCATCTGGCATCCCAGCAATACCCTGATCACCCATTCCCCCAACGGCCCCATCCGCCTATGGGATCCCGACGGCACCGCCATCGCCCAGCTCGACGTTGCCCCCGACGCCCAGATAGTCTGGAATGCGGGCAGCGATCGCCTGCTCATCTACGACCCCACCCAGCTCCAGATCTGGGATCTCCAACACCGCCAGCCAACCATCGTAGAACCTTCCAGTCCCATTACAACCGTTGCCCTCAGCCCCATAGACGAAGCGATCGCCCTGGGCCATGCCGACGGCACCACCCACCTACTCGACATCACCGGCAGCACCATCGCCCAGCTCAGCGGCCCCGATCGCCCCGTCCAGCAACTGGTCTTTAGCGCCAACGGTCAAGCGATCGCCACCCTGCACAGCGACGGCACCACCCAACTCTGGGACAGCACCGGCACCCTGATCATCGCCCTAGAACGTCCCCAGTTCCTCGTGCCCCACCTGCACATCTCCGACCTAGCCCTGAATCCAACCGGAAGCGCGATCGCCACCCGCAGCCGTTCCCCAGTCGTCAAACTTTGGGACACCACCGGCACCCAGATCGCCACCCTAGACGGCCATCAAGACTGGATTATAGACATGGTTCCTAGTCCCAGCGGAGACGCGATCGCCACCTATGCCACCTTCGACCCCGCCGTCCAACTGTGGACGATGACAGGCCAGGCCATCGCCACCCTAGAGCACCCATCTTGGATTGATCACATCCACTTCAGCCCCGATGGCCGCGCGATCGCCACCCTAGACGGCATCGGCACCGCCCACCTGTGGCAGGTAGACGGCACCCCCATTGCCAGCTCAGATGGCACCGAGGTAGACCACCTGGCCTTCAGCCCCCAGGGTCACCTACTCGCGCTCAGCCAAGATAATGGCACAGTCCTGATCTGGGATCGGGCAGGGAATCCCATCGCGCAGTTAGAAGGCCATCAGGGTAGCCCGGCCGTTGCCTTTGCCCCCAGCGGAGAAGCGATCGCTACCCTAGACGACACCCAAACCCTACGCCTCTGGACAGTTGATGGTCGGTTGCTGTCCGCTAGCCCTGGAGTTTAGGAACGTCTCCTACCCATTCTCCAGAACATTTCTCCAGAACATAGGGGCATAAATTTATGGCTTGAAGCCCCTCTCCCGCTCTGGGAGAGGGGTTTGGGGTGAGGGCAATCTGAGCGTTGGTATATTAGGGAGGGGCGATCGCCTACTGTACCAAGCGAGGATAGAGCCGACCGCAGGCCGCTGTGAGGATGGCGGTGAGTCCGATCAAGATGGCAAAATCGAGCCATAGCCCATACTCCGCCACCTGAGACACCAGCATCAAGCTACGCAGGGCATCGACCATATAGGTCAGCGGGTTAATCCGCGACAGCATCTGTAGCCACGGCGGCATAATCGAGATCGGATAAATGGCATTGCTGGCAAAAAACAGCGGCATGGTCATCAATTGCCCAGCTCCCACCACCCGTTCATGGGTTTGGGCCCAGCAGGCCACCATCAGCGACAACGTCGAAAAGGAAGCCGCACCCAGCATGACAATGCTCGCCACGCCGAGTAAGGCAACGGGATGCCAGTTAAGATTCACCCCCAACAGTATCGATACCCCATAGATAACAATCACCTGAGAGAGACACCGCACCCCCACCCCGATCGCCTTCCCCAACACCAAGGCCGACTTCGGGGCCGGACTGACCATCAGCTTATGTAAAATCCCCAGATCTTTTTCCCAGATTACTAACAGGCCGGTAAAAACCGATAGAAATAAAACACTCTGGGCCAAAATACCCGGCGTCATAAAGTCTAGATAAGGTAGATCGCCAGTTGAAATGCCGCGCACTTCGGTAAACACCTGCCCAAAAATAATCAGCCACATAACAGGCTGCACCGCCCGCATCAGCAACTGGAATGGATCATGGCGCAGTTTGCGAATATCTAGCTCCGCTGCCACTAACGTCTTAGCGATAAATTCCTGGACGCTAAAGCCAGACAGCCGTTGATTAGCTAAGCCGCCGTGCAGTTCGACGGGTTGCGGATGTGTCATGGTAGCTGCTCTCCTCGTCAGTAGTACAGTGGTCTTGGGTGTAGTGGATAAAAACGTCATCTAAAGTAGCGTTGGGCATGGGTACGCTGGCCTTAAGCTGAGCCGGAGTGCCGATCGCCACCTGCTGCCCGTGGTACAGAATGGCGAGGCGATCGCAGAGTTCATCGGCCTCGTCCATAAAATGGGTGGTGAGAAAAACCGTGGTGTTGTGATCGTGGCGCAACTGAAGAATCAGATCCCACATGGATTTCCGAGCCACCGGATCTAGACCGACCGTGGGTTCATCTAAAAATAAGATCGCTGGATGGTGTAGGGTAGCCTGGGCAATTTCCAGCCGTCGGATCATACCGCCAGAATAGGTATTGACCAACCGATGGGCGACGCTATCGAGACCAACATAGTGCAGTGCCAGACGAATCCGCTCCAGTCGCTGCCGCCGGGGCACGCCGTAGAGCTTGGAGATAATCAGCATATTTTCGTAGCCCGTCAGAGTACCATCCACGGATAAGGATTGGGGCACATAGCCAATGGTGCGCTGCACGGCCACGGTTTGGCGACGGATATCATAGCCTGCTACCAAAGCCTGGCCGGAGGTGGGAGATAGCAGGGTGGTTAACACCTTGACCAGAGTACTTTTCCCGGCCCCGTTGGGGCCCAGCAGTCCGAAAATTTCTCCCGGTTCAACGGATAGGCTCAACTGATCCACCGCCCGGTGGGAGCCAAACTGTTTGGTTAATTCGTGGATGGCCACAATCGACATGGTTGACCTGTCCTCCTGAAAAATGATTGACACCTAGAGCGTGGGCAAGCACGACCTAGGATTCTGCAAACACGCTGGACAAAACCGATAGCCCCGCCACCACCTGCTGACATTGATCGGTGGAGAGAGACTGGAGGCGCTGGGAGATCTGGGTGAGGGTTGCGCCATAGACCTGCTCAAGCTGGGCGGTGCCGGCCTCCGTCAGCGTCAGGGCAATGCGCCGACGCTCCCGGACGTCGTCTTGGCGATGCACCCAGCCCCGCTGCACCAGGCGATCGACCATCACCGACATGGTGGGCCGGGTCACGTCTAGGTAGTCTGCTAGTTCCGATAGGGAGGACTGGGGACGGCGGTGGAGAAAGTGGAGCACCCGCAGTTGGGAGAGGGACAGATGGGGCTGCCCCTGATGCCGCATCTCGGCCCGCAACCATCGCGTAACCACCGGTATGACGGTGAGCACGTCTACGGCACATTGGTCTGGGGTCATGGTTTGGGTGGGCATCTGGTTAGATTGCTAAGCAAACAATTAGTAAAGCTAACTATTAGTGTAGGAGAAGTTCCCCCGCTGTGCAACCTGGGGGCAAACGGGGAACCATGAGGAAGAGCGATCAAGTAGAACGCATTAGGGGAAGGCGATCGCTATCGGCAGCTACGACACACAGCGCGGTTATGAGATTTAGACGGTGATACTACCCGATCGGGCTTGATCACGCATCTAATCTATCCGGAAAATTACTGAAAAATCTAGGTTTTTTTCACAAAACGCCATCATTTCTCCGGTTGCCAAGCCAAATATCAGAACACCTAATAGACAAGAGCGGGAAAGCGATCGCCAGATCTCTATGGAAACTTAGGCATGGCCTTGCCCGTCCCTAGACAAGTTGCCCCCATAACGTCCTCATGGTCTACATACCTGACCGCATCCAGTTGTTTTGATCCACCATTTCTGACCTTCATCATTATGCCAACAACCTTTATCGTCACCAGAGCCGCAGATACCACCACGGCTGGATCTCTACGCAACGCGATCGCCAGGGCTAGATCTGGCGACACCATTCGGTTTTCCTCAAGACTCGCCAATCAAACCATCACCCTGCGCAATACCCTCACCATTGCCGCTGGTAAAAACATCACCATCGACGGCAGTGACGCCCGAGGCTTGACGATTAGCGGCAATCGGGCACACCGCATCTTTTTGGTGCAGTCCAATCACGTAACGCCAACCCAGGTGACCTTTCAACGGTTGAACCTAACCAATGGCTTTACCCGCGATCGCGGTGGAGCGATTAGTACAGAACACCAAGCCTCCGTCGTCGTACGCAACGTATCCTTTAGCGGCAACAAAGCCCAGAAAGGCGGCGGCGCAATTTTCAGCGCCTATGAAGGCAATCTCACGGTCAATAACAGCAAATTCCGGGCCAATATCGGCACGGGCGCTAATGATGAGCGTGGTGCAGGAGCGATCGCCTTCTGGGGCCCGAATCGATTCACGGTTCGTAACAGCGACTTCATCAATAACCAAGGCATCAACGGCGGTGCCATCAACAGCCTGAATGGCAATCTCACGGTTGAAAACTCTCGCTTCATCGGCAACGACACCACCGCCGGCCGCTACGATACCGGTAACGCCAACCCATTCCTGCGTGGCTACGGTGGTGCAATCTACACCGATCGCGCCAGTGCAGCCAATAGCGCCGGTGGCACTATCCGTCTGACGGGTAATGTATTTGAAAATAATAAAGGACGTGGAGAAGGGGGAGCCGCCTATCTCTACAGCGGACAGAACGATCGCGTCATTGTAGAGTCATCTGTCTTCAAAGGCAACAGGGTCTTAAACTTACCTGGAGGCGGTGACGGCAACGGCGGCGCATTGGTGCATATCACCAACGGCCCCAATAAAGGTTTTACCCTACGCAACACCTCTTTCCTCAACAATATAGCCAGCAACCAAGGCGGCGGTGCATGGATCATGGATGCCCCTACCACCATCGCCAACGTCACCTTCTCGCAGAATCGCACCCTAGGTGATGATTTCAGTAAAAATGGGGGAGCGCTGTTACTGCGCAATGCCCCAACAACGATCGTGGGCAGTACCTTTACCCGTAACCGTGCGGGCTGGGTGGGTGGTGCCATCACCGGCGGCGATAATGCGTCGATCCGAAACACCATTTTCCATTACAACACCGCTGATAATGGCCCAAATTCCTGGAATATTCAGCAGCATAGCAGCAGCAATCTCCGCGATCGCGGCGGTAATTATCAATGGCCACCGGAGCAAAACAGCAGCGAGAACGTATCTAGTAGCGTTAACTTAGTCGATCCCAAGTTAGGTAGACTTCAGCAAGATGCCAATGGCATTTATTACTACCCGCTACTGCGCACGAGTCCTGCTATCGGCAGCGGTGCGGGCCCCACGGGTCGCAGTCTCGGCTTCGTGCAAGACAGCGAATCAGGACAAGAGAGCGATCGCACCGCCCTGCACAGCACCGCAGACCAGAGCTTAGTCGGCACTAATGGCAGCGATCGCCTTGTGGGCGGCAAAGGGAATGATGTCCTTCGAGGGCGATCGGGCAATGACGTTCTGATTGGCGGCTCCGGCGATGATCGGCTGGTCGGGGGTGACGGCAATGATCGTCTGATCGGCGGCCCCGGCCGCGATGTGATGTCGGGTGGTTCAGGTCGCAATACCTTTATCTACCGAGCACCTATGGATAGGGGCGATCGCATCACGGATTTTGATGCCAGCCAAGATGTCATGGATCTCTCGAAGCTGGTGAGCGGTGACTCGTTCCGCAGCAACACTCCCTTTGCTGACTATGTGGAACTGGTGCAGTCTGGATCAAGAACGGTGGTCAAGGTTGACATGAATGGAGACATTGGTTCACCTCGCTTCCAACGGCTAGCCGTGCTGGATAACATCAATGCCGGTGACCTACAGGCATCTAATTTTATCCTGTAGCGATCGCCTTCTTATCCTAGTTCTATCAAACCCGGTTAGACGCGCTATGTATTCAGGGCAGTACCTAGATAGATGTAGCTCTCTAACCGGACTTGGTATCCGTCCATAAGTCATCTAGAAACTCGGATGCAATGTTGTGCCAATTCCACGATCGTGTCGTTAATCCTGCTCGTTGAGCCGCAGTAGTTTTGAAACGACTGTGTTGCCAAATCCAGTTGAAGTAACTGGTAGTGCATTAATCCTGATGCTCTAAGATAACGTTAATCCTTCAACAGCGATCGCTCTCACTTATCTAAACAAGAAAAAGCGATCGCTTACCGTGGAGTCAGATGGTTAATCCTCCACCACCTGAATGATGGTTGATATTGACGCCATCTTGGTGACATCAATAGCTTGCCTGTCGCTACGTACCTCAATATCGCCGCGAGTACTGCGATCGGCCTCACCCAGCAGCGCATCTACTACGTAGAGGGCATCTTCTGCCCCTAGACCAATGGCTTCTCCCCGCACAGCACGCGAGGCATCGGCAATTTGTTAATGCCTCGCAGGACATCCCGCAGAGGTGTTGTACTGGCAATCGTCAGCAGTTCTACATAGCCTGAACCACTTAGGCAAAGATGGAACTCATTGCTGGGCGTTTCGCAGTAATTCCGATTCGGGTCTCGGATCTATCTTAGCTTAGGTGCAACGAGCGATCGCCCTGGCTCCAGCAATGAGGCTGATTCTGGAGCATCCCAATCAGTTGGATGCAAGACCGTAATAGCTCCTGTGCCACCAATGGCTAACACACCCACATGGATCTGCCGATCTTCTCGGTTGGTGACCGTGATACTGATTTCAGACCCAGATCGCAAGGCTTCGATGCTGCTATCCACCCGTTGAATCACCGTATCTAAACTTCGACTGCCGCGACTGCGGGTACTGCCTACCACCTGATTGCCCTGCACTGGTTGAACAACAACATCAAGGTTAAGGAACTGGAACAAGCGATTTACGATACGGTTGTATCTGTTTGCAGTCCGTCAGAGCAAGAGATGGGCTAGGAGACTAGATCCTTGAGTCCAGTTGTAGGTGTTGCTGAATCAGGGTATAAACCTCAACCTAGAAGCACTGAAACGTCCTGCAAACGTTTACGGAGTTATCCTACGGTTCAGCAACGCCAACTCGGATTGCAGGGAAAGTCAGGTGGGTTAGGACATTCAGACATGGGGGATTTTGAGCCCGCGTAGATGGGTTGAGTCTGTATAGCCGCGTCTAGTCGCCAGCTTCGCAGAGCTCTTTAAGTATTATGTTCTACGCTTGCCAAATATAGGTAACATCGGTCAAGCTAGATCTAAGTACAGGCGAATGTTATCCATCTGCTTCTTTCAAGATGGTGACTTGGGTTGTAAAATTTCGTCTTATATCCAATCCGGTTAAGGAACTTCAGGATATTTTCCAGCTCTAGCCCAACCTTGAAACACCGATTAGTCTCTATCTTTTCTCTTCGAGTAAGAAGTTGAGATAGGCTTTTCAGACTATCTATCAAACCTGTTTTTGCTGTTTGACCGAGATCAGCCTTTAGTCAAGCGATCGCGTTCAGGATGGTGAACCATGAGTCAAGATAATGAATCAGTAGATTCGCTAAAAGCCAGAATTGAAACACTGACTCAAGAAAACGAGTCTTTAAAGCAACAGCTCGCCATTGATGACCTAGCGAAAGAAAACGAGGACTTGCGCCGCAAAGTAGCCATTGAGGAGATGGTATGTGAGTCTAGAAGCCGACTTTTTAAGGGGGTGTTGGCTATTTTGGGAAGCGCAGGGCTAGCAACATTTGTAGGCGTATGGAGTTTATATAGCCAGCTAGAGGCAAGAGTAACCGGAGAAGATACGATCAATCGAATTCAAAGTCAGGTTACCAAGCAAGCCTATGAAACTATGGAACAACAAGTTCTAGATAATGTTTTTAAGGGCTTAGTGACTACTTTTCAGGATGACTCTGAATTTCGAGATGATTTGTTAGCAGCATTTTCTGAACAAGTTATCAAAGATCCTGCCTTTATGGCACAGGTGCGGGATGAGGCAACTCGGGTGACAGATACAATTGTTGTCAGTACTTTCGAGAATGTTGCCCAGCAAAATCCTAACTCATCTTTTGCCACGGCAACTGACCAAATTCTTAACCAACGCCGCTACTACGTTGTAACAGCATCTTCACCGGTGCCAGAGGATCTAAATGCACCTAAAGATATGGCTCTAGAGCGGCAGCTAACGGCTAGAATTTGCCCGCCCAAGGAGGGCAACCGGCGCTCAGTACTCTTGATTACCGATCAGAACGATCTAGCGTTATCCGTTGATGACGCTCGGCGATTGGAAGCGATCGCTCAAGGCATTGAAGCAACTGCATATATCTTACCCAGCGAACCGGAGACAGGCGTATTTTTCGATCCTGCTCAGTGCAGATAAGCATTACCTTACAGCAGATGGCGCAGGAAGAAGGCACTACTAGAGAGCACTTGCCAAGCTCCAATAAAAGCCAATACCATACCAACATACTGAATCCAACTGATCAATCTGTTCTTTGCTGCAGATCGGGGTGTGGGAGATTTTATCATCTGGTGTTTCTCAGCTTCTTGAGTTCGATCATTGGAATAGATCATGTGGCCGCGAACATAAGATCATGACGTATCTCCACCTATGGCAGTGACCATTCTGGTTAAAACATGCCGAATAAGTTTTCTGTCGTCCCCTAGACTGGGAGCAGGAGTTGAGCGATCGCTGCCGTCTTGAAAGATCTCAAGGGAGCAATCGCTCTGGGATATGCACCATCATCAGCCATGACAGATGGTTATATCAAGTCTCATCTTAAGGACGATATGTCCTGCGCTAGGGTGTGCAGCTTATCCAAGATATAATCTACACACCCTAGGTTTAGAGCGTTGGTCTTACCACTTCTTATAGGGCAAGAACTTACCATTCATGATGATCTTGACGCGATCGCCTTTGGGATCCTCTTCTTTTTCCACATCTAGGGTGAAGTCAATGGCGCTCATAATGCCGTCCCCAAATTTCTCATGCACCACATCTTTAATCGGCATTCCATAGACTTGCATAATTTCGTAGAGCCGATAGATCAGGGGATCGGTGGGGACAACTGGCCCTAAGCCTTTCAAGGGGCAGGCGGTTAATTCTGATGCTAATTCTGCACCTAGGCCCAGAGCCGCTAGTAGTTGGGTGGCTTCCTCCTCAGATGCGCTAGCCTGACGATAGATAACCGATGCAATCCAGACTTCATCACGCCCTAGCTTTTGCTCTAACTCTGCAAAGGTAACGCTAACAGCATCCTTAGCTGCAAGTAATTTCTTCGTAATTTCAGGCAGATTTACAGTAGCCATACAACATTTCCTTCCTGTTAGGTATAAACGATAGGTACAATCAACAGCATGCTGAATATCAATGAATTCATTAGGATCAAGCGATCGCTCTCCTACGAATCCGAGATTCTTCAACAGCTCGGGTTTCTTGAGACAGATGAAGTTCCATCTCTGCTTTGATGTCATGGTAGGCGGGTTGCTGATCGAGCGACTCGCGATGGCGGGGACGGGGAAACGGCACATCCAAAATTTTGGCAATCTTTGCCTCAGGCCCCCGCGTCATCATGACAATTTTGTCGGAAAGCAACAGGGCTTCCTCAATACTATGGGTAATCAGGATCACCGTTTTTCTCTGCTGTTCCCAGATACGTTCCACTTCATCTTGCAAAAATCCCCGCGTTAGAGCGTCCAGAGCTCCAAAGGGTTCATCCATCAGCAAAATTTGTGGATCGATGGCTAAGGCCCGGGCAATACCTACCCGTTGCTTCATGCCGCCGGATAGCTCATGGGGATGGCGGTCTTCTGCCCCTACTAGACCCACAAGTTCAATATAGTCGTGAGCGATCGCCTTTTGACGAGCAGCAGATAGTTTAGGATTGACCGTTTCAATGGCGAAACGGATATTATCCATTACCGTCATCCAAGGCATCAAGGCATAGTTTTGAAAGACAACGCCGCGATCGGGGCCCGGGCCGGTAATGGGAACACCGTCAATCAAAACGGCTCCCGTTGTTGGTTGAGATAAACCAGCAATGATGTTCAGCAAGGTAGACTTACCACAACCCGAGGGGCCAATAATCGATACAAACGTATTGGCTTCAATATCTAGATTGATATCTTCTAGGGCTGTGTAGTCTAACGTAGCCTTGCGCGTCATGCGGCTAAACCAGTCGCGCTTACCATGATAAATCTTGGAAACGCCTTGAATTGAGAGAGGAGCACTGGCAGACATGTCAGCAGGTTTAATAGAAGAAGCGTAGGAAGAGGTCATCATACTCGTTGTCCAAATGCAACCCAGGTTTGCAAGAAGCTAAAGAGGCGATCGAGTACTAACCCCACCCCACCGATCACCAGGATTGCGGTAATAATACTGGTGATCTTGAGATTATTCCATTCATTCCAGACGAAATAACCAATCCCAGAACCACCCACTAGAATTTCTGCCGCAACAATCACTAACCAGGCAATACCGATGCTAATTCGTAAACCTGAGACAATATAGGGAGCTGCTGCAGGCAAGATAACTTTTGTTAGCGTACGCCAGCGGGACGCTCCCAGCGTGCGAGTGACATCAAGGTATGATGTATCTACATGGCTGACCCCAAACTTAGTATTAATTAAGGTTGGCCAGATGCTGGTAATTGCAATCACAAAAAGAGCAGTGCTTTCTGAATTTTTGAGCAACCCTAGCCCCAAAGGTAGCCAAGCTAGGGGAGATACAGGTTTCAGAATTTGAACAAAGGGATCCACGGCCCGAGCAAAAACCTCAGATAAACCAATGAGGATGCCCAGAGGGATAGCGATCGCTGACCCAATAGCAAACCCGACCAAGACACGGCGCAGGCTGGTGAGCAGGAGCCAGCCAATACCTTTATCGTTGGGCCCGTAGTCAAAAAATGGCTTAGAGAGCCACCACCAGGTTTCCTTAATTGTCTCGCTAGCAGATGGCATCAGTTGGGAGAACAAGCCCATCTTTGCGCCTACTTCCCAAAAGAGTAGGAGAACACCTAGGATGAGTAGGAATAATAGAAAGGCCTGTTGATTGATACTAAGGGCGATCGCTTTTTTGGATCGCACGGCTGGTAATGCAGGATTGTTCATGGTGCCTCCTATTGGCCAAACTCTTCAATCTGGGTCGCCACATAAGATGCTGGATCACTGGGGTCAAAGGAATCAAACATCAGGGATTCAGAACGTTCCGCTTCACTGGGAGGTGTCTGTCCTAACTCTGTTTGCAACTCTGCTGCCAGGTCAGTTAAGAAGATATCTTGAGCAATTTGGTCATAGTCAATGCCATCAGCCGACATCAGATCCCAACGCACCATCTGAGACGAAATCCATTTGGCAAAGCTCTTCCAAGGATAGGGATCAAAGCCAATGCGGTCAGGAACATTGAGAGTATTCCCCAGCCCATCCTCAAATTCTCCCGTGAGCACGGCCTCAACAACAGGCAGCGGCTGGTTTAGATATTGGCGATCGATCAGAGCTGCTGCGATATCTTTACGATTAGCTGGATCGTCGGCATAGCCAGCAGCATCAATGATCGCCTTATTAACAGCCCGGAAGGTATTCGGATTTTCGTCAATCCAGGGTTGGCTGGCCGCAAAAGCACAGCAGGGATGACCGTCCCACAGATCCTTTGTGAGCATGTGAATATATCCGACGCCCTCAAATACAGCCCGTTGATTAAAGGGATCGGGCATAAGCATCGCATCTAGCTCATCAGCCGTCATTTTAGCAACGCTATCGGGCGGCGGCACGGGGAAGATCTGTACATCTGTATCAGGATTCAGTCCACCGGTCGCTAGATAGTAGCGGAGCAAGAGGTTATGCATAGAGAACGGGAATGGTACCCCAATGCGGAAGCCCTTGAAGTCTGCTGGGCCCCTCACCGTATCTCGATGTTTGATCGCTACAGTAATAGCCTGACCATTAATGTTTTCAATGCTGGCTAGCTTCACCGGAAATGTTGCTGACCCAAGACCGAGGGTCATAGCAATGGGCATGGGAGATAACATGTGATAGGCATCTAGCTCGCCAGCGATAGCTGAGTCACGAACAGCAGCCCAGTTCGGCATCTTCACCACCGATACGTTAAGCCCATACTTTTCATAAAAGCCAAGCGGCTCAGACATCACAATGGGCGTCGCGCAAGTGATGGGAATAAATCCAATCTGTAAGTCCGTCTTTTCGAGATTGCTGGGAGCCTCAGCTTCGGCTGCAGGATCTGCTCCTCCAGATTGGCTAGCATCTTGAGAGCAGCTTGCCATAGCAACCAATGCCCCAGCAACAGCTACCCGCTTTAGGAATTCACGACGGCTAAAATCACCATTGCGGATGGTATTGCCAAAAAACTCAACGGCATTAACGCCAAAAGCCGCCGCCATGGCTTGATCCAGGCCACCAGCCTCTTTAATCAAATCACGACAAAACTGTTCCCGTGCCGGATTGCCTCCGCTGATATTTTTCAGCAATAGCGCTTCTCGCATATCAACCTGGGTAAGAGTTTTGGCTAGATCAAGGGAGTCAGACGTATAGACCCCCATCTTCACCAGATCGCTTACCCAGTCGGCTGGATTATTTGGCATACTTTCCAAAAACTCCCAGTGATCCTGTGGCAAATGATTACCACCGCAATAGCACCGGGCGTCGATGGACTCAGACGCTCTTGTGGAAACTGTCATAGCAAAACTCACCTGACTCAATGCGTGGATTGGACTCGCATTCCTGTGCTGCAGTGCAGCTTAAAACTCATGGGGTTAACTTATCAAGCCTGATAGGAGAGAGCATTGAAACTTCTTTCGCAAACATAGGACTTTCTTTCGGTAACGGTAGCTATGATGCGACGGATCCCTGATTTCACAGTCTATACGTCACTATATGCTCACAAATAGACATAAAGGCTAGAAAATGAATTCAATGATACAGAAACCTAGGCAAATCTCTAGAAAGAGACTGGCTGTTTCAAGTCTTCATCTCATCCCTCTTTGAACACTCTCGGAAAAAAGAGGTCAAAATCTGATGTTCTCGTTAGATCTGCCAAAGTGACAAAAGAGGGATGAGCCACGGAGAAAAGAGATCAGCGAAACTGATCTCTGAGGTAGATCGCCTATGATGTGACTCAACCTATAGGTTGAGTCACCTAGCTAAGAAACCGCTGCTTGAGCCTGATCGGTTTTTCGCCAAGTTTGGGGAGATGTGTGGTGGACTTGACGGAACTGGCGCACAAAATAGCTAGCATCGGCATAGCCAACCTGTTCTGCAATAGAGTTTACGGTTTGGTTGGTGGTGGCTAGCAGATAGCGCGCTTGGGTCATGCGTCGCTCAATGATCCATCGTTTGACGGTTCGCCCGGTCTGAGTTTGCACCAGATTGGTGAGATAGGCTGGAGAATAGCCGACGGCTTGGGCAACATCGGTCAGCCGGATGGGTTGATTGTAATGGGCTTCAATGAAGCGAAAAACTGGATTGAGGGTGGGATGCTCAGGAAAAATAGAGTTTGCGCTTGTGGCCGGGTCATGGTCGTGAGGTTGAGCTTCTGCAGCATACCAACGTTTGAGCCTATCCTGGCGCTCTAGGCGCGTGGCGATCGCTGCCAGCAGTTGCTCCACGGTACAGGGCTTCGTCAAATAATCATCAGCTCCTAGCTCCATCCCTTGGCGTAGATCAGCCATCGTAACCTTGGCCGTGAGAAAAATAAAGGGAATAGCGGCTGTTTCGGGGGTTTGATGGAGGGTAGACAACACTTGATAGCCGTCCATATCGGGCATCATAATGTCGCAGACAATCAGGTCAGGGAGATGCTGCTGGGCTAGGTCAACTCCAGCGCTACCGCTTGCGGCCGTTAAGACAAAAAATCCTTCAAAGTGTAGACAACGCGAAAAAATATCGCGGGTTTGCACTTCATCTTCAATAACTAGGATTTTTTTCATGGCGATCGCTGTTGCATCGTTGCGGATTCATGTCTACTGCTTAGTCAACGTCAGAGTTGCTGAATCGCGATAGGACTTGCGGGAACGAACCGCGAGCGTCTTGCTCCCATTCCGATGTCATAGCTTCCTTCAGCAACGCTGTAAATGTCTCCTGATTAGATGTCCACCACTTGAATGTCTACGGACTAGATACCTGCTGAGCAATGGGCTAGCTAGTTTAGACTGCCTAAATTCCCCCGCGGGCCCATATATGCCTGAACAAGATGGCGGTCTTGCCTATTCCTTGATAGGATTTTTGGGGGTATGTTTGTGGTGTAAGAGGCTACCATATGGTCAGAACCTTGGCGTTATAACCATGCTGCCTTGGGGATCGATCAGCTTCAGTGCCAGTGACGCTTAAAACTCATAGCCTTGTCTCATCTAGCACTCGTTGGCGGTTCTATGCCCTCCTATTTTCGTTTGCCGCTGGATTTATCCGATCCCTTGCCCATGCCTTCAGCGCGATCGCTTAGCGATGCAACCGTACTATCCACCCCGATGGTGGGCACGCTTCTCTCAACGCTGGACATCCAGCGTCATAGGCTGCCCCAAGACAGTACGGATCAGACGCTGGACGTTTTCTTCCAAAACTATCCCCAAGCCTTGGGTGTGCTGCTCATTGATCCAGTCGCCTCTCCGGCAGCCATGCCAGTTGCCATGGTGTCTCGACGGCGGTGGACGCAATGGCGATCGCTTCGACCTGCTGATCATCAACCAAGCTCCCAACGCCTCATGGACTCTACAGAGCGTTGGCATCACGTTTGTGACTATGTGGCGATTGATGAACAGGCTGGATTGCAGGATGCGATCGACTGCCTCTTGGCGCAGGAATCTACAGAGGCGTCAGAGGAGCCAGTGGTCGTGCTGATGCCGGATGGTGCTGGTGTGTGCGATCGCCATCGTCTCTTTATTGCCTACACGCGCCTGACGCGATCGGAGCAAATTGCCCTAGCCGAACCGACAGTTAACCACCTGCGCCGGCAGCAAGAGCTGATCTTAAATGCCATTGGTGAGGGTGTTTATGGGGTTGACTTGCAAGGCCATGCAACCTTTGTGAATCCAGCTGCTGCCCAGATGATCGGTTGGCATCCTCAAGAGTTGCTGGGTCAATCCATGCACCAAGTGTTACACCATTCCCATCCCGATCACAGGTCTTATCGACGAGAAGACTGCCCCATCTACGCAGCATTTCAAGATGGCATTGTTCATCGTGTATCGGATGAAGTGTTCTGGCGTAAAGATGGCACCTGTTTTCCAGTGGAATACATTAGCACGCCGATACGAGATGAGCAGGGTCAGCTCGTTGGGGCAGTCGTTGTGTTTCGAGATATTACCCAGCGTAAATGGGCAGAAGCCTTACTGCACCGCACCAATGAAGAATTGGAGCACCGGGTACGCGATCGCACCACAGAACTACAGCAGGCCAATGAACAGCTTAAGGAGTTAAGTGAGCTGCGATCGCGGGTCGTGACCATGGTATGCCATGAGTTTCGTAATCCATTGAATAATATATTGCTATCGGTGTCATCGCTTGGGCGCTATGACCATCAACTGACGGTTGATCAGAAATCATCCTATCTATTAGGCATTCAAGATAATGTTGAACGCATGACCCAGATGATCGATGCCATTTTAATCATTGGTCGGGTAGAGGCCAAAGGCATGGAGGTTCAACCCCGTCAGTTTGATCTGATAGTGTTCTGTCAGGATGTGGTTTCAGAGTTGCTGTTGGCATCTGGGGGCGATCGCTCGCCGGTCATCCACGAAAACCGAGTTCAACTCACAAGCCGTCACAAACGATTAATCGTCACCTTAGATCAATGCATGGTGCATTCAATTTTGACCAATATTCTATCTAATGCCCTGCGTTACACGCCAGAATCCGCTCCAATTCAGTTTAAGATCGTTAAATATAACGATCAAGTTACGTTTCACATTGCTGATTCTGGCATCGGCATTCCTGCTGAAGATATACCCTATGTATTTGAACCCTTTCATCGAGGTCGTAATGTGAGCAATATTGCCGGAACAGGACTAGGCTTAAATATTGTGAAGCGTTTTGTCGATTTACAGGGTGGACATATTGACGTGTCAAGCCAGCTCGGAAAAGGTACTGTATTTCAAGTGGTTTTACCGCTACACTACGATCAATCTACTATCTAATAGCAATTTAATTTATCGCATGGTGCCAGCACTCCTGCGTTGAGGCATTGCTGAATTGATAGATAATTTGCCCTCATCCCCAACCCTTCTCCCCAAGGAGAAGGGAGCTAGAACTCCTGTTCCCTCTCCCTAGGGAGAGGGCTAGGGTGAGGGCGGATTTGGGACTTCATACTTGTATTCAGCAACGCAGGCGTTGACACTTGTCTTAGTCACTCCTGCGACCATTCTCCTACAACTACTAGGATCTGGTAGGATCTGGGCATAGAAGCAACCTTTGAAGCATTCCCGCGTTCAGCATAGGAATGATATAAAACAATGAACATAGCTAGGTACAGTATTTTCCATTGTCAGCTAGATATCAGCTAGATATCAGCCTATCCTTCAAAATGCTCCTCTTCGATCGCATCTGTTTCAGTGCCATCTTCAGGCTCATCCAGGTGATCTGACACATCGCGATAGAGGTTAAAAATATGATCGTCTTTAAGGCAGTAAAGTACATTACGTCCATGCTTACGATAGCTAACGAAGCGCATGGCTCGCAACACTCGCAGTTGATGAGACACGGCTGATTCAGTCATCTGAACCACTTCAGCTAAATCTCGTACCCGTAGCTCTTGGGCAGCCAAGGCTGACAAGATACGCCAGCGATTGGGATCTCCTAGCACAGCAAAAAATTCTGCCATGCGCTGGGCTTTGTCTATACTCAACACCTGCTGGCTGAGACTCTGAAATTTGCTGCCTGGCTCCACATTCACCGATCGTTCAACATCCATCTCTAACTGCTATCACTCCGTGATGTTGCTAGTCCGTTGGGATAGCCCTATGGCGATTGTCCCACATCGTCATCCTAACATCTGCAGAAATAGGCAGACTATTGCATGAATGTCTGTTCAGGTGTTAGCATTCGATACATGAACAGTTGTTCAGTTGTTAAGTCCACGTGAAGAGAGGCAAGTATGACGACCGTAACGCAAATGAAATGTGCTTGTGAATCGTGTTTATGTGTTGTGGATCTCAGCTCTGCGATTCAAAAAGATGGCAAACCTTACTGTAGCGAAGCTTGTGCCAATGGACATCCAAGTGGCTCTGGCTGTGGGCATACGGGCTGTGAGTGCCATCATTCGTAATGATGCTTTGGAGCGATCGCCTCTATCCACACAGGTTTGGAGCGATCGCTTCTATCACAATGATCAAAAAACACGATGATCAAAAAACTAGACTTTTTAGCCCACTAACGAAGGTGGGAACTGTAAGCGGGTGAGCAGCGCTAAGGTTTGCCGATAGGCCTGCATGTGTCCTTGATCGCAAAAACAGGTGGCTGCTTGGTGGAGGTCAGCGATCGCTTGATCGATGTCTCCTAGATGCTGATGGATAAGACCACGGTTTAATAAGGCTTCAGCATGATCAGGGTTGACCTCAACGACTTGGTCGAAGTCTTGGAGAGCTGCAACCCAATCCTGTTGCTGGTGATGGGCGCAGGCCCGGTTAAAGTAGGCTCGAACATTAAGGTCATCCAGGGCGATCGCTTGATTGAAGTTATCAATGGCGCTATCGTGATCATGTTGCGCCAGATGGACTAGGCCTCGATCATCGTAAAAGTCTGCCAGACTACGAGGGTCTAAATGAGCCCCTTGTTGAATAGCCTGCCCATAGTCGGCGATAGCTTGCTCATGATGGGCCAGGGCAAATTGGGCTAGCCCACGGTTGTAGTAGGCCCGATAGTCTGTGGTGTCGTAGGCCAAGACTTGGCTATAGTCAGCGATCGCTTGATCGTGATCACCTAACTTGTGAGCAGCAAGTCCGCGCGTTAGGTAAGCTTCTAAATCCCTAGGATTCAGAGCAATAGCCTGAGTACAGTCGGCGATCGCTTGCTCATAGTCCAGGATCTGCATGTAGGATAAGCATCGATTGCTATAGGCAGAAGCATGGTCAGAACGGTGGGCGATCGCTTGGGTAAAAGCCGTCACAGCCTGTTTATACTCACCATCACGGTAAAACTGCAACCCTGCTTGAAAGGCAGTCGGTGAGCGATCGGCATTCACCGACTCGGCCCATGAAGGAGCTACCCATAGCCCCACTATTAGATAAAAGCATAGTCCGACTGTTACGACGGATTTCCATCGATAAAGCATTAGTATACTCATGAAAATGAGGATAGAAACGTCTGAAGGATGCAAGAAGATGTTTGATTAGGAAACCTTCTCAGATCCTTCATTCAAAAGACCCTGCAGCCGTTGCTACCAACCCTTCTCTGCTTGGTCAAGCACATAGGCTGCCACATCTTCAATCTGCTCAGGCGTTAGCCGTCCTAGAAAAGATGGCATAGCTGCTTTACCTTGTTTCACTTGAGCTTGAATAGCTTCTAGGGATGCCATATTGTACTGTTCTAAATCGCTCTTTCTCAGAGTTTTAGAACCGTTGACTACATTGCCTCCGCCCATATGACAAGCAGCACAGTTGGCTCCAAAAACCTTTGACCCATTGGCAATATCGGCTGCTAGTGCAGAGGGAGTCCATGCAAACAGACCTAGGCATACTGTAACTAATAGACTAATTATGAATCGCTTCACCGGTTCTCCTCTCAATACTATGAATCACTACATGTGTTGCTGACAGGTATGCTGCCTTGGGCAACAAGATTGAGTACAACGCTACCCATCAGCTTTGTGCCGTTAGAACAACGTCGCCACGTTCTTAGCGGTTGCCCCCATTCAGCTACACCTGCTCTTCCACTGTTGTAGAAATCCGGATTTTCGTCAAAAGACAACAGGTCAAACATTACAGACTCCGTTACATAAGCAGAATGAGGGTCTGCTGGAAGCGTCGGGCAGGAGCGATCGCTGCGTTGTCCTAACAGATCAGACTGTTGTTCGGATCATGAGTATCGCAGTCCCAGAACTCTAGCGATCGCTCTCGGGAGACGAACAGCAACATGATTGCATATCGTTCCTATGCGGAAGCGCTGGCATCATACGTCCTAGTCTCAGCAAGCTCGGGCAAATGTTCAACCTGAGAATAGCTGAATGTGTTCTAGATGGCTTGACAAATCAAGTTTTTTTGATTTGATGGGTATCAGCATGAGTTGCCCCCTGTCTAGTGGAGTTCCTCTGCTCACTCGGGTCGTTCATCGAAGGATGTACAAGATGCAAGAACAGCGGAGGATGTATGGTAAAGGTTGCCATCAATGGCTTTGGACGCATCGGTCGTTTGGTTTTGCGGGCCGCTTGGCATTGGCCCGAACTAGACGTTGTCCATATTAACGAGGTGAAGGGCGGCACCGCTGCTGCTGCCCATTTGCTCACGTTTGACTCAGTCCATGGTCGCTGGACGCCGGAGGTTGAGGCGGTTGGAGACGAGGCGATCGCCATTGATGGCACAGCTTTGACGTTTAGTGACCACAGCACTCCGGGCGAGGTGCCCTGGGATGAGCTGGGGGTTGATATTGTTTTGGAATGTTCTGGCAAGTTTCGCACGCCGGAATTGTTGGAGCCCTATTTCAAACGCGGCGTCCAGAAGGTGATTGTGGCAGCTCCGGTGAAGCAGGGGGCGCTGAATGTTGTCTATGGCATCAACGATCATCTCTATGATCCCGATGAGCATCATCTACTCACGGCGGCCTCTTGTACCACCAACTGCCTAGCGCCGGTGGTTAAGGTGATCCATGAAGGGTTGGGGATTAAGCATGGGGTCATTACCACTATTCATGACAACACCAATACCCAAACGATTGTGGATGCGCCCCATAAGGATCTACGCCGGGCCCGGGCCACTAGCCTATCTCTAATTCCCACCACAACCGGATCGGCCACCGCTATTACCTTAATTTATCCAGAACTTCAGGGTAAGCTGAATGGCTTAGCCGTTCGCGTACCGCTGCTGAATGCTTCGTTAACCGATTGTGTGTTTGAGGTGGAGCGCCCTACCACGGTAGAGGAGGTCAATCAGCTCCTCAAAACTGCTGCTGAGGGCCATCTCAAGGGTATCTTGGGCTACGAAGAACGTCCATTAGTGTCCATTGACTACAAAGACGATCCCCGATCCTCCATCATTGACGCCCTTTCAACCATGGTAGTGGATGGCACCCAGGTGAAGATTCTGGCCTGGTATGACAACGAGTGGGGCTATTCCTGCCGCATGGCCGACCTAGCTCGCAAGGTGGCGATCGCTCTCGGTTAATCCCCATGCCTCATCATTTTATCTATAGACCACGTTACTCTATACTTTTCTAACCTCCATGACTCCCTCCACAACCGCTGAAACGATTGGAGTGCGCAATTATGCCCTCGTCACCGCTGCCTACTGGGGCTTCACCCTCACCGATGGAGCCCTGCGCATGTTGGTGTTGCTTTACTTCCATACCCTGGGTTACACGCCCTTGGAAGTGGCTATGCTATTTTTGTTCTACGAAATTTTTGGCATTGTCACCAATTTCCTTGGGGGATGGATTGGCTCCCAGTTTGGCGTGAAGCTGACGCTGTATGGCGGCATTGCCCTACAAATTATCGCGCTACTGCTAATGGTGCCTGTGGATGAATCGTGGGCGATCGCTGTAGCGGTTCCCTATGTGATGATGGCTCAGGCCTTTTCGGGAGTGGCAAAAGACTTGACCAAGATGAGTTCCAAAAGCGCCATTCGCCTAGTGATTCCCCAAAATGCCCAATCTTCTCTATTTAAATGGGTGGCGATCCTCACCGGCTCCAAAAACGCCCTGAAGGGCGTGGGCTTTTTTATCGGTAGCGTGCTGCTGGCAACCCTGGGCTACGTGAATGCCTTGTTGACCATGACAGGATTGCTGCTGATGATTATGATCTCTAGCCGCTGGCTGCCATCGGGCATGGGCAAGATTAAAGCTAAAATCAAATTTACCCAGCTTTTCTCCAAAAGCCGCGAAATCAATATTTTATCCGCCGCTCGATTTTTTCTGTTTGGAGCCCGAGACGTCTGGTTCGTGGTAGGTTTGCCCGTCTTTCTTTACGGTCAGCTTAACTGGTCCTTTCAGCAAGTTGGGGGCTTTTTGGCCATCTGGGTGATTGGCTATGGCATGATTCAATCCCTTGCGCCTACGCTCCTCAACCGATTTGGTTCCGGACATCCACCCCAAGCCAGTACAATCCGATTTTGGACAGGTTTTTTGATCGCTGTGCCAGCTTCCATTGCCATTGCCCTACAGATGGATCGCCCTGCCGGACAGACGATTATTCTAGGACTCATGTTCTTTGGTTTGGTGTTTGCCTTTAACTCCGCCGTGCATTCCTACCTCGTGCTAGCCTACACCGATGATGATAAGGTAGCGCTGAATGTAGGATTTTACTACATGGCGAATTCCGGTGGACGCTTGGCCGGAACCGTTCTATCCGGGCTCATTTTCCAGTTCTATGGATTAGTAGGTTGCCTTTGGGTTTCAGCGCTTTGTGTGCTGATTGCGGAAATTATTACCCTCAACCTGCCTAATCCTAAACCTCCAGGAGCGATCGCCTAGATGCACAGGAACTGAACGTGTAAAAATTAAAGCACCATAACGCAACATACTGTGTCATCATGGACAGAAGTATCTTCTTATCAAGTCCGATGCATCCCTGTACATTGGGTGCCCAGCCGTTCTGATCGTTGGGCTGCGCTCACAAGGCTGGAAGAGAGTGCGGTAGACATCCCATAGCGCTTGCTCCGGATTTGATAGGATCGTCCTACATCATCCTTCCTCCTTGGGAACTTGGCCGTGAACGTCGTCCCCTTCCAAGCTATTCGATATGGACTGGTCCTCAGTTTAGGCGTAGGGCTATCGGTTCTATCAGCAGTTTTTGCTGGACAATGGGAAGCATCTAAACAACAGGTTCGCTTTCAGCGCCAGATTGAAAATATATCAACAGCTCTGCAGCGTAGTCTCAATCGCTATACAGATGTACTATCTTTCCTGGATGATTATTATAGAACAACCGAAGGAACCGTTAGCCGGCAAGACTTTAACCATTTTGTAGAGCGATCGCTGATCACCTATCCTGGCATTCAGGCCTTAGAATGGGCACCGATCATTCAGCAGACCGAGCGGCTGGCCTTCGAGCAACGCATTCAAGCCGAAGGGTATCCCAACTTTCAAATCACTGAACTATCTAACGCCAATCAACTGATTCCAGCAGGCGATCGCCCTTATTATATCCCTGTTGTGTATCTAGAACCATTCGCCAATAATGAAGCCGCTTTTGGGTTTGATCTAAACTCCACCACCGATCGCACCATCGCTCTAGAATCTGCCCGAGATACGAATAGAATTACTGCCACAGGACGGATCCGTTTGGTACAGGAGCAGCGCGATCAGTTTGGCTTTTTGATGGTGTTGCCCCTGTATGACTCGCCCACACCTCCACCATCTTTATCCAATCGGCGCGATCAATTTACTGGTTTTTTGGTGGGAGTATTTCGCGTTTCAGACGTGGTAGAAGAATCTCTCCAGGATCTTCGCTACGATATACACGTGGCGCTTTATGACCAAAGTGCTCAACCCGATCAGCAATTTTTGGGACGCTATGATGCCCTAGAGCAGCAGGTTATGACCCTAGAGAGCGATCGCCCCTCTCCAGCCCACATGTCTCTTTGTGCTAACCCCGTAGACTGCACCCATTCCCTCACAGTGGGTGAACGGCAATGGCGGGCGGTTTTCTCCCCTTCAATCAACTACGCCTCTAACGCTAACTACAGCGCGCCCGTCACCTTCCTCATCGGGCTATTGCTCACCGGCAGTTTCCTTCTATTTCTACATCAATTGAATACAGAACTAGAGCAAACCCGCGCCCTCAGCGATCTGAAGCTACGGTTTTTTTCCATGGCTTCCCACGAGTTGCGCACACCTCTGAGCACTATCTTGCTCTCTGTTGAATCTCTCCAGCTTAACCATCACCATCTATCCGAGCAGCAAAAACAAACTAATATCCAGCGTATTTATCTAACAGCAAAACGCATGAGCCAACAAGTTGCCGACCTACTGACCCTAACTAGGGCAGAGGTTGGCAAGCAAGATTATACGCCGGAGTTAGTCGAGATATATCCTCTGATTCAGCACATTATTACAGACATGGAGGAAAGCGATCGCCAGCGAATCGTACTTACTGCAAGCAATCAACAAGATAAAGCATTTTGGGATAAACGATTGGTGCGATCGCTGCTGAGCAACCTCCTCTCCAATGCCCTAAAATATTCTCCATCTGATCGTGACGTCCAGGTGACTCTCAAGAGTGATGATCACTGTGCTACCCTAACGGTCAGCGATCGCGGCATAGGCATTCCAGCCGTAGACCAAGCTCAGATTTGGGATGCCTTTTACCGAGGTCATAATGTAGGAGCGATCGTTGGATCTGGCTTGGGGCTAGCTGTCGTCAAAACTTGTGTTGAACTACACCGAGGAACTTGGGCGATCGAAAGCGAGGAAGGACAGGGAACCATGGTTACGGTTGTCCTTCCGCTAGAGTGAACTCATGGTTTATGAATGCGATCGCTTACTTGCCACTCCAGTGAATAAAGCGCTTCTCAATCAACAAAAACAGAACGTTGAGTCCATAGCCTAACAATCCTGTGATCAAAATTGAGGCATACATATCCTGGACATTCAAAATTTGTTGGGCATCAATAATGCGTTTTCCCAGTCCTTCCTGAGTACCGATAAACATTTCTGCCACAATCACAATCACGAGCGCAATACTAATGCCACTGCGTAGGCCAATAAAAGTTTGGGGTAAACTTTCCATCAACAACACATCCTTAAACACCTGCCAACGATTAGCACCCATGACTTGCGCTGCCAAGATCCGAGAACGTTTAGCATTCATGACGCCATAGGCACTATTAAACACAATCAGTAAAAAAGCACTGAAAGCAGCAATAATGATCTTAGATACATCACTGATGCCAAAGAATAGAATAAACATGGGAATCAAGGCACTAGCAGGCGTGGAGCGGAAAAAGTCAATCAGAAATTCCACGCTGCGGTAGAGTCTTTCAGAACTACCTAGCAAAACGCCAAGGGGAACCCCCAGAAGGGCAGCGGCAAAAAAAGCGGCAAAGGTTCTGAAGACGCTGGCTAGGAAATCAACCGCCATGGTGCCGGTTAGCATCGCGGAAAAGAGCGTGCCTAAGGTTTTCCAAGGGGTTGGCAAGAGAACCGGATTCACCCAGCCCGAGACGGAAATCAGCCACCAAACCCCAAAAAGTACGATAACGCCCACCAAGGGTAAACATTGATCGATCCACCGAGACAGGGTAGCCATCCATGGTGAACGCTTGGATGAGTTGAGGGTAACGGTCATTTGCGCATCTCCTGGCGAAAGATTTCTAGACAGTGACGGCTCACATCAATAAACTCTGGGGAGGTGAGGGTATCGAGGGTGCGGGGTCGAGGAGCATTAAAGGGCACCATTTCCACTAAATGGGTGGGACGCTTACTCAGCAGCAGGATCGTGTCAGCTAAGAATACGGCTTCCTCTAGGTTATGAACCACCATAAACATAGGAATTTTGGTGGTCATGAAAATTTCCTGGAGTTTATCTCGCACAAACAACGTAGTTTCAAAGTCTAGGGCTGAGAAAGGTTCATCTAAGAACAACACTTCTGGATCAGCGATCAGCGCTCGCATAATGGAAATAAGCTGCTGCTGTCCTCCTGAAAAGCTGTAGGGATATCGCTTTAGGTCAAGTTGGATATTGAAGGTCTGAATGAGTTGCTCAACGCGATCGCGACAGTCTCGGTCGGGAATGCCTTTCACCCGTAACGGATAGGCGATGTTATCATAGGCGCTTAGCCACGGCAGCATAGAATCCCGATAGTTCTGGAATACATAGCCAATGCGTGCGCGTCGAATGGGTTTATCATGGATACGAATCTCACCCTGATCTACAGGGATAAGACCACTAATCATGTTAATCAGAGTTGATTTGCCACATCCATTGGGGCCAAAAACAGAGACGAGTTGATTGCGAGATAAATCAAGATCGAAATTGTCGTAAAGAACCGATCCACTGAAGGATTTACAGAGTCCCTTGACCGAAACAAAGTGATCAGGCGGAGCAGCATTTTGCGTAGCAACAGGATTGATCATCATAGTTAAATTCGAAGATGGGCAAGACGTTACGCCGGTTGATAGATTAGAGCTCCAACATCAATTGATCGGGCAAAAATTTCCTTTTCCGTCATGAAATCAAAGAATTTCTGGAAATAGGCGATATCCTCAGGCGTAAATTCGTCATACATGGTGTAACCCACCATCGGTACCTTCTCCACCAGTTCACCCTCAATGGCAGTGTAACCGGTCAAATATTGACGAGCTTCTGCCGGATTATCTCGAATATCTTGAACAGCCTGCCGATAGGCTTCAGCATAGATAACAGTGCTTTCTGGATATTGCTCAATAAAAGCACTGCTGAGGGCAGCTGACCCGCCGAACCAAGGAGCCATCGGCTCTCCCAAGATATATTTAGATACCACACCGCTTTCTAAGATCCGCGTGATACCCTTCAGTTCACCCACTGTGCCAGTTGGCTCCAAGGTATAGGCAGCATCAATTTGACCGGATTCAATCGCTGCCACATGCTGACTAATTTCAAGCTGTTGTACCCTAGGTTCTGTAACCCCGGCCGCTGCCAGAATTGCCTCAGCGATCGCTAAGTTTTGTGCCCCTGGCCCGGTAGCAAAGGACTTTCCATTCAGATCCGCAATGGTTTGGATCGGACTATCCTTAGCTACAATCACCTGGTCGAGGATATATTCAGCATTGCTGGGATTTGAGGTCAGAATTTTGAATAAGCCTGGTGAAGTAATTTCTGCTAGACCCAGCGCACCGCTCGCGACTCCATTACCCGTCCCCTGCAACCGCCCTGCAATCAGGGCTTCAGCAACTTGGTTAGGCGAAGCAAACTTCACCGCTTCCACATCCAGCCCGGCTGCAGCAAAGTATCCCTTCTCAACAGCAACAAATAGCGGCAAGCCGGAGGCAACGGGCCAGAAGCCAATGGAAATCTTGCCTGGATCTTCTGCACTCTCATTCTCCGATACAGAAGCCTGGGGATTGCTGCAGGCATGGGCTGCAAGGGCGATCGCTGCCCCAGCTCCCCACTGCAAGAAATGCCGTCTACGAATCGTCATGGCACTATCCTCTAAAAATCTCAAATTTCAGATTGAATTGCATCAAACGATACAGATTTGATGTATCATGCTAGTAGGTGAACTAAGCCATGCGTCTTTAAATCTGTAACTTGAGACCTTACGATACAGGTCAAAGGTGGAGAACCTAGGGATAATTGAGTGAAGAATTGGTGGAGAATATTGCCAAGTCCTCACATCCTACCCATGTCCCCTTAATCCTGACCAGGTTCTTCAGACCGTGACTTGAGGCGATAGCCCACACCATGCACCGTTTCGATGAGATCATTGGGAGCACCCGCCGCCTTGAGTTTCGATCGCAAATTTTTGATATAGGTTTTGATGGTGTCTTTGTCCGGTGCATCTTGCCACGTCCAAACATGCTCCAAAATGGCAGCGCGGCTAAGTACGCGGTGTCCATAGCGTAGGAGCGCCTCCATTAAGGCAAATTCCTTGGGGGTGAGGTGAATGGGGGTGCGATCGTAGGTCACATCATAGCTACTGGGGTCCAGTTGGAGCTTGTGCCAGCTTAAAACTGGAGACATCCCCGATCGCCCTCGACGCAGAAGAGCACGAATTTGGGCTAGCAGTTCTTGTAAGTTAAAGGGCTTCACCATATAGGCATCTGCCCCTGCATCTAAGCCAATCACCTTATCTAAACTGGTATCCCGCGCCGTCAGCATCAAGATGGGAGTTGCGTCTCCGCGATCGCGGAGACGCTGACAGAGATTCACGCCGTCTAATTTGGGCAATGTGATATCCAACAACACCAAATCATAGGTAAATGCCCTAATATACTCCCAACCCTCTTCCCCATCCCGGGCCACATCCACGGCATAGCGCTGCACCGTCAAAGCTTCCATCAATGACTCTGCAAGTTGACGGTCATCTTCTACTAATAAAACACGCATCGATTTTGACAGCTTCTGCCCAACCCTAGATGTGTACTGACACCGGAGTCATATCGGAGTCATGGCTGCTTGGCTGCACGCGCAGTACAGAGAGACATCATGACACAACCTGAGACTCATCCTGCTTGACAGTCTCATCTAAGATTGTTGTTTAAGATACAGAATTGCAGGTTCTCCCTAGCCAGCAACTCTGGGCGTTGTTTTAGGAAGATGGTGCTGAATCAGAGCATGAATCTCTAACTAGAAGCCCTGAAACCCCATACAAAATTTTGCAAAATCATCCTGCTATTCAGTAACGCTTTTTCATACAACTCCCTCATGATCTCGGCAATAGACCTTATCGGCAATTAGCTGCTCGACATCCAAATAGATGTATTCACCATGAGATCAATCAGTTTCAGGCTGAGAATTGATTGTTTTTCCTAATTCTGATTAAGTCTATAGTAGTTGTTGATGCTCCTCCTATGCCCAGACGCCTACAGATTCCCCCTCACCTGTCGCTTCAGAAGCTAGAACATCGCTACCGAGAGCTGGGTATTCAACCGGATTGGATATGAAACCAGAATGGGAGCAAGACGCTCCCACTCACAACTTATGCTCAATTAAGGTAAAGCGTCTCGCTCACGGTTCCTAAGAGCAAATCCTATGGCGATTCCGCAACGCCCAGAACGGTTAGGCTGCCTTGCCGAGATTGGTCGCTGAGGCTGTGCTCAGATTAACAGATGGGAGCGATCGCCGCTCAGATGTAACACTGGCGCGAGATTCAGCATCATGGGCAGCTAAGAATCGACTGAGATTATTGAGCATGTAGTTACTTTCTGCAAGCGATCGCTCAGCTCCGTCTCGGAAACTTTGGCGCGTTTTCTCAAATTCGGCAATCAGGGCCGTGCGATCGCCATCATGGATCAACTGGGCGAGACGCGCATAGGTATCAACCAGACGTCCAACAGCAGATCGGCGTTCGTCAGAGGCGAGTAAGATGTCAACATAGAGAGCAGCATCTTGGGCAACTAAGCGACTGATCGTGTTGATCTCAGAGCGATACAATGGGCTAGAAAATTCAAAACTGCGCTCAATATCAATACCTTCCTCAGCATAGAATGTCCCCAAGCTAAAGTTGGAAAAGAAGCGAATCGCTTGGACAGCTATCATCATCGAGTCATGTTCTTCAGGGGTTGCAGGAATAAGATTGCCACCATTTTCCTCGATCCAATCTAAAACCCACTGGCATTGGGACATCTGCTGTCCCTCACAAACCACCACCTTTTGTCCCAGTAATGATGTAACGCCTGGCCCAAACATCGGGTGTAAGCCCACAACTGGGCCATGGTGACTGTCAAGCATCGCCTGCATCACCTCAACCTTGGTGCTAGCAATGTCGGCCAATACGGTGTGGGGAGCTAAGTATTGACCCACTTGACGAGCTAAGGTAGCCGTCAACTTCAGCGGGACACAGAGCAGCACTAAATCCGCTTGCCCTAGCAAAATATCCGCCCGACCCCAGTCCTCCTGTTCCATAATGCTAACCGCATGACCAGTGGCCGCAAACTGATCACAGAACAGCTTACCCATTGCACCCCGTCCGCCCACAATCGTAACTTGACGGCGATCGCTTCGTTGCTGGGGCTGCGCAGGCGTATCTGTAGCAAGCATCGCCATGCAGTTGGTGACTAATGTCTTCCAAGTGAATTCTGAGATACCAGCCTCCGTGAGCAGGGGTTGCACGTCCGCAATTTGGGTTGCGATGCAGGGAGTATCCGATGCTTGCAGCAAGGCAACGCGCTGTTGTAGCAGATGAATCAAGGCCTGGTCAACAGACTGAAGGGTTTGAATATCTGTCATGATTCGTTCCTTTTGCTGGAAGAGTAATAAATGAGGGCACAGACGGCGATCGCTATCAAACTGGAGCTAGGAAACTGGAGCCAAGCACAGAATAAGGAGTTTGCTGATCTCAGTGACTTGGACGTCAGACACAGCGCTGTTTATCCTAAAACCCTTGGCATGGAAAACAAGATATTAGGGTCTGGTGATCATCCAGGAGGCGACCTAGATATAGATTTTCCTAGATGTCGTCACCCATGAAGGCTGCTGACGTCTAGAGATTGCCGCGTAGAGACTGTTCTCGCTCAATCGCAACAAATAATGACTTAAAGTTGCCCGCACCAAAGCCGCGAGAACCATGGCGTTCAATAATTTCAAAGAATAACGTCGGGCGATCGCCCACGGGTTTTGTAAACAACTGGAGGAGATAACCATCATCATCTCGATCCACCAAAATACCAAGCTCTGCCAGCTTATCTACAGGAATCTCTAGCTCCTGTACCCAATCACCCAAATCATCATAATAGGTCTTGGGAATAGGTAGGAATTCAACCCCTGCTGCTTTTAGACGGACAACGGTTGCAACAATATCTTCCGTGGCCAAACCAATATGTTGAATACCAGGGCCATAATGAAAGTCTAGATATTCTTCAATCTGAGATTTCCGCAGACCATCGGCTGGCTCGTTGATATTAACAATGGTCTTTCCACCCTTTTGTAAAACTTTAGACATCAGGGCAGAATATTCTGTCGAAATGGCGCGATCGTCAAAATGCATTCGCAGCTCAAAGCCCATCGTTTGCATAAAGAAATCAACCCAAGAATTCATCATGCCCCGTTCCACATTACCCACGATGTGGTCAATCCGGGTGAGTCCTACAGACTGATGACGGGCAGCACGTGCTACAAAGCCAGGAGCAAAATTGCCTACGTAGTGCTTGCGTTCGACAAACTTAACCCAAGCATCCCCAAAGGTACGGACAGCCGCAAAGCGTAAGATGCCATGCTCATCTTCATGATTTGTACATGGAATCACTCCGACGGCCCCATGAGCGATCGCATGGTCGTAAGCCTGGGCTGCGTCAGGAACTTCCAAGGCAATCACCGCAATGGTGTCTCCATGCCTCAGAACGCTTTGGGCAATTGGATGCTCAGGATCCATCGTAGAGCTGAGGACAAACCGAATGTCGCCTTGCTCCATGACATAGGACGTCACTTTCCGATTGCCCGTTTCCAACCCCTGATAAGCAACAACGTTAAATCCAAAGCAGTGGGAGTAGAAAAAAGCAGCCTGCTTTGCATTACCAACATAAAACTCTAGATGATCAACGCCGATAATTGAACAGTTATCATCGATCATGGCTTTCTTGGTCTGTAGAACTACTGAGTGAAAACAGGAAATACGAAAGTGGATGGCACCCAATGACTTTTCATAGGCTAGATGATCTATCTCAGAAGCTCCAAGGTTAATCCTTGAGACATATCAAGTCTTCATAAAGTAAGCGCGTTCGTGAAAAGTTTACGAATGTAATGTTTTCATGAAGACATGGGAGATGAACGCTGAACTCTAACAAGGCAAATGCTTATACCGCAACACGTCTAACCGTTTATGCATCAAGTTCAGGTTACTGAATCCGTGTGGAGTGGAAGCAGTCGTAACGCAATCGTTGGTTAGGCGATCGCCCCCCGCCAACCTTGAGCGGATCGGTCAACATCTCGAATCGCCGTTACCGTGATCTGGCGCATCTCCGCTATGGGGTACACCTCATTCGTTGTACCTCTTATCCAGCCACAACTGGAGCGATCGCCCCCTACCTTGTTCCCTCACAGCGATCGCCTATCGTCGCTATCAACAGCAGTCAAGGGTGGATCGAAGCCCCATTGTTCCATAGCTGCTATTCGCTCAGATCAATCTCTGCCTTCCAGGCGATCGCATAGCCGCCAAGTTCAATCTAGAAGTTTTTGAAAGCGGACTAGAGCTTTTGTATCATCTCTGGCTAAACAGCAAAATCAAGGTAGCCCTTCACGTCAAGCGCCCTCTATCAGCAACATTCAACGCACGGCCCAAGCCCAAAACGCCACTTTGGTGCAATATTCCACGGCGTCATTTGATGACCACGTTTTATGCCCAGCGCGATCGCACCGACACCGATACCCAAGCCCTGCGCCAGACGATGTTGATCACCCTAGAAACCCATCCCAATCCCCGCGACTGGGCCGTATTTACCTTGATTGGCGGCGATCAGTAATGATGGAAGAGGAGCGATCGCACCACCTTTAAGCGGATCGATCAGCCCTATTATTGAGTGCAGACTGGAAAATTTTATAACCGTTATCCAGCATAGAATTGAGCGATCGCCCCCTGTCTTGTTCACCTATTTTGCAGAAAGATGTCTTACTTGCCTACAAGCAAGCGATCGCCTCCTCCTCTAGTTTTTAGCTGTTTTATAGTCCAGTATTGTCTTCAGCACTAACGTGATAATAGCTAAGCCAGCCAGGAGAACCGCTGCTGAGTAGGATGATTGAGTTTGATATTGCTTGTAGGCCTCCTCCACGTAGAGTGGCAGGGTTTGCGTTTTACCTGAAATATTTCCAGACACAACAGCAACGGCTCCAAATTCTCCCATGGCCCGAGCATTGGTCAAAATAACGCCATAGAGAAGACTCCAGCGAATGGTGGGAAGCGTGACTCGCCAAAAAACTTGCCAATCATTCGCTCCAAGAGTTCGAGCAGCAGATTCTTCATCAATTCCGGCCTCTTCTAAAACCGGAATGACTTCCCGAGCCACAAAGGGTAAGGTGACAAAAGCAGTTGCCAAAATCATGCTGGGTAGAGCAAATACAACCCGGATATTCATAGACTCTAAAGCAGGGCCAAACCATCCAACTCGTCCGTACAGCAAAACAATCATTAAACCTGCGACGACCGGCGAGATAGAAAAAGGTAGATCAATCAAGCTCAGCAATAGCGTCCGCCCTGGAAATCGATGGCGAGCGATCGCCCATGCGGCACAAAGTCCAAACGCGACGTTGAGGGGAACCACAATGATAGCAATGAAGCAGGTTAACTGAACGGCATGGCGGAAGTGACGGGTGGTAAAGGTTTGAAAGAAACCTTCTAAACCTCCTTGGAAGGCTTGTACAAATACGTTAACAGCAGGTATCAAGAGCACTAACGCTAGGTACAGAACAACACTGGTAATGAGCACTGGTTTAATCCACGCCTGGCGGGCAGCCTGCATTGGATGATTCGCTAGTGTTGAAAGGTTAGGACTGATTTGAATGGTTGTCTTAGCCATCGTATCGTTTCCCCCATGCTTGTAACAGATTAATCGCAAACAAAATTAGCAACGATGAAAGCAGCATCACGCTTCCAATGACGGTCGCTCCGGCATAGTCATATTGTTCAAGTCGCTGAAAGATCAGCACCGGAGCAATCATGTCTTGGAAAGGAATATTTCCTGCTACGATCACGATGGATCCATACTCACCAACTGCACGAGAAAACCCTAGGGCTACACCAGTTAGCGTCGCTGGCATCAAGGGTGGAAAAATCACTCGCCAGAATGTTTGCCAATCGGATGCACCTAACGACCAAGCGGCCTCTTCCATGTCAGTGTCCATCTCTTGTAAAACAGGCTGCACGGTGCGTACCACAAAGGGCAATGAAATAAACAGCATGGCGATCGCCACCCCTAATCGGGTAAATGAAACTTTGATACCTAGGGGCGATAGGAACGATCCAATCCAGCCATTGGGGCTATAAACGGTGGCAATCGTCAGCCCAGCAACGGCGGTAGGCAGGGCAAACGGTAGGTCAATTAGGGCATCTAGAATACGTTTACCTGGAAAACTGTAGCGCACCATGACCCAAGCGATCGCCAGCCCTGCTACTCCATTGATCACTGCTGTAAAGAAGGCTGTAATAAAGGTGACATCATAGGCAGATAAAGCAACCGGATGAGTTGCAATTCGCCAAATATCGCTCCATCCTAGCTCACTAGCTCTCCAGAGCAGCGCCACAATCGGCAGGAATAACATGACTGATAAGTAAGCCCAGGTCACCTGCCAAGACCAAGGCATTTTGAGGAGCGATCGCCCCCACTGTCTCCATCGAGTTCTAGGATTATTGATCCAGGACTGCACCATTTTTATCTCCTTAATGGTTTCACTGATCTATTAAGCAAGATATAGCTGATGCTAAGCATAAATAGATAGGTTAATCCCCAGACTCTCCTATAGATTATGATATTCAGCTACATCTCTTCATGGTTTACAATGCGCTCGGCAGCTTACTGATCTGGAGTTTAAGATCTAAATTGATCCTCAGCAGGTACATCATACCTGCGCCTTACTATCTATCTAGACCGTATTCACCTAGCGTTGCTGAATTGAGGTATAAATCTTTTGTGAGAAGCCCTAACACTCCATTCAAAATTGAGCGGAATAATCCTATAGTTCAGCAACGCCATTCATCTATGGAGAACCCAATATCACCCATTCTCCATACCCCATTAAGCTGCGGCACAGAAGACTATTGCCCAATGCTGGCTTGAATTTGATCAAAAATTGCCTCGTCATCAAAGAATTTTTCTTGCACCGCATCCCAGCCACCCAAGTCATCAACGGTAAATAATTGATTGATGACAGGAAAATTATCAGCAAATTCTGCCACTACAGTTTCATTGACTGGACGGAAACCTACTTTAGCAAATTCGCGCTGGGCCTCAGGCGTAAAGAGAAACTCCAAAAATGCCTCGGATACCTCACGGGTATTGTGTTTATCTACATTGGCATCAACGACTGCAATGGGGTTATCAATGGAAATATTGACGTCTGGAACAATATAGGGAAGAGACTGCCCCTGTAAACCCGCCAAAATCACTTCATTTTCGTAGTTGATCAACACATCGCCTTGCCCTTGGGCAAAAAATACATCAGTGGCTTCCCTAGCATCCTTAGGTAAAACCGGCACGCCCTTAAACACTTGGGTTGTGTAATCAAGCGCAGCCGCGTCACTGCCGCCAGTCTCACTGATGGCACCCCAAAGCGCCATAAAGTTCCAGCGAGCCCCACCCGAGGTTTTAGGATTAGCTGTCACTACTTGCACATCATCCTTGGATAAATCTGCCCATCCTTGGATATTTTTGGGATTATCCTCGCGAGTGACTAAGACAGCTACTGACTTATGCACAATGCTGTCGTTAGGGGCTTCCTGCTCCCAGCCTGGATTAATCAACCCTCCTTCTTCAATTCTCTGAGTATCGAGAGCTAGGGCTAGGGCAACCACATCAGCTTCCAAACCATCCAGCACAGCCCGTGTTTGGGAACCGGAGCCGCCATAACTCTGATTAACAGTCACGTCCTGACCATGCTCAACCCGCCATTTCTCGGCAAACTGCGGAATGATTTGTTCGTAGGCAGCCTGGGTTACAGCATAGGACACCAAGGTGATCTCCACCGAACTAGGCGCATCCCCCGCCGCACCACCTTCGGGCGCAGTGGACGAACCAGCACAGGAGGCGATCGCTGCACTTAAGCCCAGCCCCAAGAGAAATAAAAGCGATCGCCTCAGCCGCCCTAGATGCTGCAATGAGAGGCGAGAGAGGCGGGATTGCAAGGCAGAAGGGCGATCGCCCTTGCCTCTGAAGAGCCTTGATAGAACTGACCTATTGCTCATAGTTGTCTCCAAAATCATAGGTTTTGAACTCAGCTTGTCGATCGCACCTGATGTTCAAGCTGAGTAGAACTATAGCAGAAAAGTTTTTGAAATGTTTTGAAATTCATTTAATTTTCTTTTGAGCTTGATTCAAGTTCTATTCAAATTCTTTTTAGGAAGCACTTGCGCCCCATGACAAAATAGGTTAGGTTTTGTTTCAGGAGAACTGGCATGACGAAGCGCGCCAAGCGATCTACGCCCTCAGATCCTCTGAGTTGGCTGACGCAAGGCAACTTTTTGTTTAAAGGTCTTGATCCTTCCCTAGTAATGGCCTGTCTTTCCCCAGAGCAGGTCATTCGAGAAAAGTTGTTTTCAAACCGACCCATTTATACTGCCTTTCGCCCAGGCAGTTCGTTAGAGTATCTCTACGTTGTTCTTGATGGTGGGCCTGTGATCACCCGCAGCGCACCCTTAGATCGCGTGGTATCTCTCACCTACCCTGGCGGTTGCTTTGGTATGAGAAACCTAGATATTGGCTATGGTCAGGTCTGTCGGGCCTTTCCGAGTTTAGTGGAAGCCTATAAGACCACAGATGTAGCCAAAATTCCAGTTCAGACCATTCAGCACTTACTTGATACCAGCCAAGAGGCTCGCGATCGCTATGGGCTGTTGTTTGAACTGCGAGAAAAGTTTCAGTACCATCTGCTCAATTGCAGCACCTATCCACCCCAAGCGGTTGCCGCCCTATTACGCGCTCTGATCTATCAAGAGCGATCGCTTGGCAACCAGCCTGGTTCAGATGGCACCTATCTTTTTGATCTTCCTATTGACATCATCGCCCGTGCTAGCCAGCTCAACCATCGCACGGTGGAGCAAGTTCTCAAAGGCATGGGACAGGCTAAGTTGATCAAGATAGATAAGTCATCTGACAAATCATCCGAGGGCGGAGATTGGGTGCATGTGATTGATCCTGAAGGTCTGAAAGAAGTCTATGGTTCGACTCGCGATAAGGTGTCGTGGTGGCCGCTGCGTTGACGTTTGCCAGTTCCCCAGATCTTGTCTTGATGTGTACATTAGACTGACGTTGAGGTAAACCTGTGGGAATTAAAGTAGAACATGCATCCAAACGCTTCGGCGACTTTCAGGCTGTTCAGGATATTAATGTAGAGGTAAAAACCGGATCACTAGTGGCCCTTCTTGGGCCATCGGGTTCTGGAAAGTCTACCTTACTACGCCTAATTGCTGGTCTAGAAAGTCTGGATGAAGGACGTATCTGGCTAACTGGGCGAGATGCAACGCATCAAAGTATTCAAGATCGACAAGTTGGATTTGTATTTCAGCACTATGCCTTGTTTAAGCATTTAACCATCCGTAAGAATATTGCCTTTGGTCTAGAAATTAGCCGCTGGCCTAAAACACGGATTCGTAATCGGGTTGAAGAACTCCTTGAATTAGTACAACTGAGTGGCTTGGGCGATCGCTATCCATCTCAACTGTCTGGCGGTCAGCGGCAGCGGGTCGCCCTAGCGCGGGCCCTTGCTGTGGAACCCAAGGTTTTATTACTAGATGAACCCTTTGGGGCCCTAGATGCCAAAGTGCGAAAAGATCTACGCACTTGGCTGCGGCGACTCCATGATGATGTGCATGTCACTACAGTTTTTGTCACCCATGACCAGGAAGAAGCGATGGAAATTGCTGATGATATTGTGGTGATGAATCAGGGACGGGTGGAACAAACAGGGGCTCCGGCTGCTATCTATGACAATCCTGCCACATCATTCGTTATGAGTTTTATTGGCCCTGTCAATGTTCTGCCCAGTACCTCTCAATTAGCTAAGCAAACAATTCATAGCCCATCCGATAGCCAACTCTTCTTGCGTCCCCATGATATCGAGATCTTCTCTACCCCTGAGATGAATACTATCCCTGCGACGATTACTCGGGTAACCCATCTAGGATGGTGGATTCAAGTAGATCTACAATTAGTGGATGGACATACCTGCGTTGCACATTTAACTCGCGATCAATCTAATGGACTAGCTCTGCAAGCATCACAAACCGTCTATGTCCAAAGTCGCAGTGTTCACCACTTTCCTAGAAATCACTCTGTTGCAAAGGTTGTTTAACGACCTAAGCTGTGGTGCTGGTAACTTACAACGATATGCCAGCAGAAGGGAGTGGGTTGCCGGTACTGCTATTGAGTAGATCAGATCCTATCTCTGGGAGGGTCTGATCTAGGGCGATCGCTCCCACATGTGTTGTTTATCCTAGACTTGGGGCTGCTGAAAAAAGAGCAATAAACTGTCATGAGCATACTGAAGGGCGATCGCCGTCCTCCATTACTCATTATTCCCTGCAGCAAAGACGGAAATCGCATTATCCTGCTCCAACCCGCCTCACCCTAACATAAATCTGCTGGTATGTCTTCATTACCTTGATTCCGTTCGCCATCCAATTTAATTTTTTGGTCAAATAAAAAAACTTATGTAAAGTACGGATGTGCATTCTCGATAGGATCGGGCACCTTAGGTAAAGAGTTTTGTGTGATGCGATACGATGACTTCACGATATATCAGCCTTGCCCTAGCATTTCTTCCCATCGTTGCTTGCTCCGCCGTCCAGTCTCCCCAGGTAGTGGCAGACTCTGGTAAAGCGGTAATGACGGCCCCAACCTCTGAGGTTGCTCCAGTACCTGCTTCTGACGCTGCCCAGGATGAATCCCTCATCGCCCAAAGCCATGTCTCGTGGCTAAGTTCAGGATTTTACTCCCTTCGCCTAATCCGCAACAGTGATTCTGCTGAATTTCATACCAGCTATGTCTACGTTGATAGTCCAAGACCTTATCAAATCGATGTCTATAAAACCATCGATATTGACCCATTTGGCAGCCTAGCCCGATGCGGTGGATTGGGATGTGGGCTTGAACGTGGAGCACTGACAGCTAGTCTACAATTTCGTTCGACTGGCTCCAATCAGTTTGTTGTTGAGTCGGCGACAGGCACCGCAGCTTTTTTGCAAGGGACGCAATGTACGACCCAGATGCTGCACGATTGGGTGCTATCTTGCACCTCTCCCACTGGCCCCACGGGTAGCTTTCCCAGCACCATCGAGTTCCGTCCGGGAACGTAAGATTCGCTAGTAATATTTTTCCAATATCTTAATCTATAGCCCAATTGAAGGAAATAGTCATGGTTACAAAATTAGTTCGAAGTATGTTACTGGTTGCTGCCCTCAGTATTGGTGCTATTGCTGTGAATTTAGCACCAGTTCAGGCGATGACAGTGTCAGAGCTAGCAGAGTATGCCCGTAATCGTAGATATAGTGAATCTGATCCCGTTATTTTTCGGGAACAGAGTGCAGCAGGTTGTCCGGCTGGATATACTTTGGTCAGTGCTTGGAGGTTGCAAGGGACTACGCTAGCCGGTATTGTGCAATACTCGCAGTGCGCAGTAATGAGATTCACTTACTTTGAAATGGACGGCACAAACCGTGATTCAATTAGAGCGTTTTCTGAAGTAGGGGCAGGACGAAGCACCCAGTTTTCTAACTGGGGGCCATCTCCAGATCCAGGTGCACTTTATGATTGGGAGTTACTGCAGATTGTTGGTGATGCAATTATTGAATATGCTCAATGATCTCTTACTGATATATCAGCAGCCAGGTGTACCTGCCCCTCGTAATCAAGATGAACCTAAACAGTTAGCATGTAACAGGCTTGGGTATCAGCATCATGACGATGAAGGAGAGCAATAGCTGTCGTATTGAGGTTTGATAAGTCTCCAATATTTGGGAAGGGTGAGCTAGCAGTGGGATAAGTGGTTTACTCGTAGATCTTTATCTATCGCTGGATAACGACGGTTATTGCATTTTAGTTGAATACTATGGGCATTCCCGCCAAAATGGTTTGGGAACTATCTACGTAGATTATGTTGGGGGTTTTGTGGACACCCTAGGTGCGATCGCCTTTTGATGGCATGATAGATGATAGGGGAATGGTGATAGACGAGGAGCCATATGGACACCAACGCAACATCCAACCAGCCAGAGCAGGATTCACAGCCGAATGCACCGTCTGTTGACCAAACGGGCTACTACAGCAACGCGCCTGAGGTGGGGGGTGGGTTGCCGGTGCTGCAATATTGGGCGGAGCATACCCTATCTCTGGAAGGGCCCGATCTATGGCGAGCGCTGACCCATAAGAGTGCCTGTCTGTCCTGCGCTTGGGGCACCGGCGGACAAAAGGGTGGTTTTACCAACGAGATAGAAGAACCACTGCAGCGCTGCATGAAAAGCGTAGAGGCGATTTCAGCGGAACTACAGCCGCCGGTAGCGTCCCATTTTTTCGATCGCCATTCTGTCGTTGAACTCCAGCAGTTAACCTCTTTGCAAGCCGATCGCTTGGGTCGTCTCAGTTTTCCGGTGATCCTGCGGGCAGGACAGTCTCACTATGAACGTATCTCATGGGAGGAAATCTACCAACTGACCGTGGCTGCTTTTCAACGACCACCGGAGCGCGTGGCGTCCTATAGTTCTGGGCGATCGTCGAATGAGGCAGCATTTTTACTGCAATTGATGATGCGGGCTCTGGGATCTAACCATTTGGCAGACTGCTCTGATCTCTGTCACGTGCCTTCAACGGTGGGCCTTAAGCAAGTTTTTGGTTCGGGTACGTCTATGGTCAGCCTGGAGGGACTGAAACAGGCGGATTGCGTGGTGTTGCTGGGGTCGAATGCACCAGCTAACCATCCTCGACTGATGAATGAACTAATTCATCTACGCGATCGCGGCGGTCGGGTGATTGTGATTAATCCGGTGATTGAGGTAGGTTTGGTGAAGTTTGCATCGCCGGCTTTCCCTCGCCAGCTCTTGTCGGGTTCTGACATTTCGTCTCTCTACCTCCAGCCAATTCCTGGGAGCGATACGGCGCTGCTGCTGGGTATCCAAAAGGCCTTGATTGAGCGCAATTTAATTGACCGCGACTATCTTCAACGCCACACCGAAGGATGGGAGGCGGTGGTAGACCAAGCGCGATCGCTTTCCTGGGATGCGATTACAGCTACCTGCGGTGTGTCTCAACTGGAGCTAGAGCAGGCCGCGCTGATGATTGGTGCTTCGGAGCGGGTGGTCTTTGCCTGGGCGATGGGCATCACTCAGCAGAAAAATGGGGTGGACAATGTCCATGCGATCGCGAATACGGCGCTGCTGACGGGGAATGCAGGTAAGCCAGGTGCAGGCACCATGCCTATTCGCGGACATTCTAATGTGCAAGGCTTTGGCTCCATGGGGGTGACGGCCAATCTGCGGCAAGATATTCAAACGGCATTGGAAACTTTACTAGGGCGATCGCTCAACCGTACACCAGGCTATCGGGCCCGAGACTTAATGGATGCAGCGGATGCGGGTCAGGTCGATACGTTACTCTGTTTGGGTGGTAATGTCTATGCGGCAAATCCTGATCTCAAGCAAGCTAAATCAGCGCTCGGTAAAATTGACACGGTTATTTATCTATCCACGAAGCCGAACCTCGGGCATTTTCACGGTCTAGGACGCACCCATACTCTGATTATCCCGGTGTTTAACCGCTTTGAAAATCCCCATCGCACAACGACCGAATCTGGTAACAACTTTGTGCGGCTCAACGATCCAGGTAAAACTCATCTCAAAGGTGCTGACCTGATTGCCGAAGTGGACTTTCTCAGCGAACTGGCCCATCGGCTCCATGGCGACCATCCCGTCAACTGGCGGCAGTTGCAAGACACCCGCTATATTCGTCAACTGATTGCCCAGACTATTCCTGGCTATGAAGCGATCGCCACGATCGATGAAACGAAAACTGAGTTTACTATCGGCGGCCGTATCTTTGATGAGCCTAAATTTGCCACACCCTCCGGTAAAGCATCGATGTTTGTGACGGAGTTGCCCCAACTGAATTTACCCGACGCCCAAAGCTTTGCCGCACCAGCACAGACGGATGGCCGGGTCGTCGCCTTGATGACCGGCCGCAGCTATTCCCAGCATAATACGGTTGTATACAAAGAGGGCGATCGCTATCGAGGGATGCCCCACCGCCACTGTATCTTGATGAATCCTGCCGATGTGCAGCAGGCGGGATGGCAGGAGCATCAACGGGTTACGGTTCAGGGAGATGCAGGTCAATTAGAGAACATCGAAATTATCTTTGGAGCCGTACGCTCGGGGGCTGCCTTCATGTTTTATCCAGAAGCCAATGTATTATTTACGGCAACCACCGATCCCAAGTCCGGCATTCCCGCCTACAAACGGGTACCAGTCTTGGTCTATGCGGCTAAGCCATCTGAGGCACCGGTACATCTTACCTAAGATGCCCTGAACGGGAGCGCGAGGTTTGAAAACCTTGTCCAGCTCCGTAGGAGACGGTTCTAAATTCCACTTGGTTGGATGTGGGACTGTAGAGGACATAGGTGGCTTGATTAGGACGACGCCCCACACTGCCGACACCGACCACCCGGCGAGGCTGCATGGTTTGTTGGTGAACGGTGGCGGGTTCATCTAAGGTCGTTACGCTAGATTGGAGGGTGCCGTCTTCGATCCAGCATTCAAAAGCTTGACCCGATCGCCCACAAAACAGATGGTCTGCATCTGCACGGATTAAGCGATCGCATAGTTGAATAGCAGGGGTTTCTGGGGTAAGTTCATCACTGTAGCTCACAGTGCTGCCGTGAATCAACAAACAATCCAGTTCATGGAAACCAAAATCTAGCGATCGCAGCCATTGCACTGCATCGCGACTGAGGGACTCCCATAAGGTGTTCACCGCGTCTGCACCGTAGGCTGTCAGGAGTTCCGGCACGTCCATCTGTAGACCCATACCGTGGAGATTAAAGCACTGTTCTTCCCACCAGCCAGTGCAAACTTGGGGGGATAGTTCATGGTCACGGGGCGATCGCAGCCGCTGCACCACAGCTTCATTCTCGCCCTGCAAACCGACTACATCCCCGAGAATATAAAGAGAATCCACCGTTGACCACCGTAGATCGGCTAGCACAGCCTCATAGGCCGCTAAATTACCTTCAATGCCGCTTAAAATTGCCCATTGTCCTGTCATAGGTCGCTCTCGGGTAGTGTTGTAGATTGGAGAAGAGGGGCATTGCTGAATCGATAGATGATCTGCCCTCATCCCCAACCCTTCTCCCTAGGGAGAAGGGAGCTAGAATTCTTATTCCCTCTCCCTGGGGAGAGGGCTAGGGTGAGGGCGGATTTAGGAATTCATACTTGTATTCAGCAACGCCGAGAAGAGGAAACAGATCACTAGGTTTTCTGCTTATCGTTGACAGACATGTCCTGGATCATCAGCTCGTTCTGCAAATTCTAGCCCCTGAGCTAAACGCCAAGCAAAGATCGGCGGTAGTCCTTGTTCGATAATAGCAGCACAGGTGCGCTGGTAGTCATAGGGAACTTCCCGTAAGGCAACTTGGGCTGTATCGGTGTCATAAATAACATAGGTTGCGTTAGGGCGACCATGGCGGGGCTCTCCTACAGAACCAGCATTAATAATCTGTTTCACCGGCGTTGTGAACTGGTGAGTGGTGTCTGGATGATTGGGTTGATGAACCCGCACAGAGAGATGACCTTGCTCCAGTCGGCGCACGTAGGGGACATGAGTGTGACCACAAAATAGGGTATCGGCTCCGGTGGCAAACACCCGCTCTAGGGCAGCAAAGTTATCCATACTCGGCAGCAGATATTCATGCTGGCTATTGGGACTGCCATGAACAAAACAAAGGTTATCTCGTTGTAAACTCATGGGCAGCTTTGCCAGATAGTCGCGTACTTCAGGATGAATAGTTTGATTCGTCCATTCATGGGCTAGGCGTCCGCGTTTTTCGGCCAGTTGGGAAGGATAGCTACATTCGCAGGCATTCAGCCCTTCCACAATATCTTCATCCCAACAGCCTTGACAGGTGGGGATATCTAGGGAGCGAATCATTTCTACAACGGCATTGGGATGGGGCCCATAGCCCACCAGATCGCCAAGACAGTAGATTTGGTCGGCTTGCTGATCATCAATATCGGATAGGACAGCATTGAGTGCTTCATAATTCCCGTGAATACAGGATATAACGGCAAGTTTCATCGTGTTCTCCTCATGGTTCGACCGAAAAATTAGGCTGTTGCCTCGACGAGTTGGCGCACCTGTTGCTGATATTGGGCGATCGCTTCATCCGGTAAACAAGCATCAACAATCGCCTGGGCGATCGCCTCTTGATCTACAGTCCATCCAATCACCTCAATGCCACTGAAGCGATCGGGACGTCCATCCAACCAGCGAGGAATCATCAGTTCTGTATATTCACTGCCCGGCAAACCGTTCACAAAATCGATATGAAAGGCGCGTCCATCCGGCATTTCAAAAATTCCCTTGGCCCGCTGCACCTGGCCATAGGCTCCACCGATGATCTCGTTCCATACCGTATCTAAACTGGGTGGATCAAACACCTGACCCGTGAGGGGCGATCGCCAAATTGCTGGTAGATCGGGATGATCAGCGATCGCTATCTCATTGCCAGGAATCACCTCATCTGCCCAGCCGTGCCACTCCGAATCGGTGAAAGCTATGGGCAGGATGGCGACGCGATGGCAAGGTAGAGATGCCAGAAAGGATGAGGTTAGATCAAGGTGAAAGCCAAGCTCCACAAAGACTTGGGCATCTTCGGGTAGGTTGCTAAATGCTTGGACAACTTGGTCATCGGGAATCACCTGCACCCAGGGAAACTGATAGGCAACCCGGGCCAGGTCTACCGAAATGGTTCCTAGACCTGGACAAAAATAAAATAGGGGCCGGGATTGATCGGCAAAAAACTGACTCATCCAAGCTGTTTTTCCGCTGCCCGACGGGCCAGCAACTGCAATCATAGGGGAGGAAGACATGGGAATTATGGAGATGATTAACGGAGCAGGATAGGCGTGATCATATCAGAGGCTTGACAATCCATCAGCTCTTGGCGCAACTGCTCTGCATCCAGCTGCCGTCCAATAAACACCAGTTGGTTCGCGTAGGGCGAGGAATTCCAAGGCTCTACGTCTAGGGTACAGCGCTTACCGCTGAGCTGAAAAATATGTTTATGCTGGCTTTCGGCAAACCACAGCAGACCCTTGGCCCGAAAAATGTCGATGGGCAAACGGTTCAAGAAGTCCTCAAATTTGCGCAGGGAGAAGGGGCGATCGCTCTTGAAGGACACCGACACAAAGCCATCGTTTTCGAGGTGATGGGAGTGGCGAGGATCGTCATGGTCATGATAATCATGGCCGTGATGGTCATGATCGTGATTATGGTCGTGATGAGCGTGAGGATCACGGTGATGATCATGATGGTCATCGTGATGATGATGGGAGCTGTGATGATGATCGTGATCATGGAGGTGAGCCGGAGCCGGTTCATCCAAGGAAATCAGCTCATTGTAGGTGGTTGGATCGTGAAAGCCTACGTCTAACAGCAGCGGTAGGGGAACCTCTCCGTGGCGGCATTGAATAATGCGAGCGCCATCTTTGATGTCGTGGATGTGCTGTTCTAGAGCCTCTACTTGGTCAGCCGAGACTAAATCTGTTTTATTGAGTAAAATAATATCGCCATAGATAATCTGCTTGAGGGCCGCCTCACTCTCAAAGTGGCTAGGGGTGAACTCTGAGGCGTCCACTAGGGTAATCACGGAGTCTAGGCGAGTCATATCTCGCAGCTCTGTCCCTAAAAAGGTCAACATAATCGGCAGTGGCTCAGCAATGCCAGTGGTTTCAATCACCAGATAATCAATCCGATCGGTTCGCTCTAGCACATTATAGACAGCCTCAACCAGACCATCGTTGATGGTGCAGCAGATGCAGCCATTGCTCAACTGCACCATATCCTGATCGACGGAGACGAGCAGTTGGCTATCAATGTCAATATCCCCAAATTCATTGACCAGTACAGCAACTTTGAGATCGTGGCAGTTGTTTAAGATCGTATTCAGCAACGTGGTTTTACCGCTGCCTAAAAAGCCGGTGATCACGGTGACCGGAAGACCGCGCTTCGGAATGGTAGGAGATGGTGTGGATGGGGTCATGATAAATCTTGCCGATGAGCTGGTTTAGTAGGCTAATTTGGTTATCCGGGGAAGGGCGATCGCTCCTATGAAAATCGCAAGCTGGGTTACAACAATGATCGGGCCAGAGGGTAGGTCAAATAATGCCGAGAGGAAAATACCGACGATGGCACTGAGGGCTCCTAATAAGGCTGAGAAGACCACGTAGGTGACAAAATTTCGACAGATAAGTCGGGATGTGCAGGCTGGAATGACAATAAAGGCGCTGACCAACAAAACGCCAATGGCTTTAATGGAAATGCCGACGACCAAGGACAGCAGCACAATAAAAGCACTGCGGTGAAACGATACCGAGACGCCGCGAGCGATCGCCATGGGTTCGTGCAGAGTGATCAACATCTGGGTGCGTAGAGTTAAGCCAATAAACAGCGCGCACATCACTAAGAGCCCAATCCCCAGACCAATGTCAGCGGATCGGACGGCTAAAATATCACCGAACAATAAGTTATTAATCCCACCTTTATACTGGCCAATAAAGCTGAGGGTGATGATGGCGATCGCTAAGGATGCTGAGTAGATAATATTCAGCAACGCATCTGTCCAAAGGCGGGTACGCTCTAGCAAATAGGTGACGCCGAGGGCAAATAGAACCGCAAAGGGGAGCAACACGGCGGAGGGATTGAGCCCTAGCAGTAGGCCAAAACTAATGCCCAACAGTGCCGAATGGCCGAGGGCATCACTAAAAAAGGAGAGCTGCCGCAAAATGGTAAAGCTGCCCAAGAGTCCACCCATGAGTCCTGTCAACACGCCACCGATCAGGGCCCGCTGCATAAACGGAAACTGGAAAAGCTCAACGACGCGGATTAAATCAGGTGGGATAGACATGGCGGCAGGAGATAGGACTTAGGAGACAGGAGACAGGAGATTTAGAGAGTGAGCAAGGGGCGATCGCTTCCAGATCGGGATCAGACCGGCTGCAGGTGGGTTCATTGTATCGTTCTGCAGGATCGGTTCTTGATGAACGCAGACCTGATGCAGACTCATGAATGGTGATGGTGGTAGCGAATGAACTCGGAACCGTAGGCGGCGGCTAGGTTGTCGGGCGAGAGGGCATGATCGGGACTGCCTTCACAAAGCAGCGTGCGGTTGATACAGAGGACGCGATCGCAATGCCGACGCACCATATCTAGATCATGAGACACTTGAATGATCGTCCAGCCCTGCTCGTCCTTCAGTTGGTAGAGCAAGCGATAAAACTCTCCCTCACTGCGCACATCCATCCCCGCCGAGGCTTCATCAAGAATCAGCAATTGGCGAGGCCGCACGAGACAATAGGCTAGCAGGACGCGCTTGGTTTCTCCCCCCGACAGGCTGCCGATCAGGTGTCGGCGCAGATGGAGAGCATCGACCTGGGATAGAGCCTGACGAATGGCATGGTGGCGCGATCGCCCTCCGGCCCAAGGAAGCTGAAACCCTAGCCGATCCCAGCCGATACCAATCAGCTCCTCGACGGTAATCGGCACCCGGCGATCAAACAAAAAGTTCTGCGGCAAGTAGGCAATCTGCTCACGGAGGCTAGGAGGCAGGTAACCCTTACGGCTTAAGGGCTGACCCAGAATCTGGATCGTTCCCTTCTGTCTAGGCAAAATTCCCAAAATGGCTTGAACCAAGGTGCTTTTCCCAGCTCCATTGGGGCCCACCAAAGCCGTATCCGTTCCGGCTTGGATGGTAAACGACACATCCTGCACGGCCATGTGCTGTTCTCGATAGACCGTTAACTGTTCAACGGTCAAGATGCTCTCACTCAATCTGTACCTCACTGAGTCAAACGACTGCTCTAGTCTTGCCGAGACATACGGCGATCGCCCATGGGGCATCACGATCCCACGTCATGGAAGGCGATCGCTCTATTATCTCACTCCAACGGGTTGCACAACAGTGGCGAATGGCCGAGTTGCCCAGGTAGGCGGTAGGATCATCGCCAAGGGTTGGGGCATCCCAGGGGAGAGCCACGACTGAACCGAGGTGCTAAAGGCCGCTTCTAGGACATCAACATTCTGACGCATAATCGTGAAATAGGCTTCTGGCTCCGTAGCTGTTGCATCCCCGGTTTCCATCGGGTCAAAGGCGCTGACCTTCACGTTCAAATCGCTGGACAAGGAGGCAAACGCTTCGTCTCCAGCTTGGGGTTCGGTCAATAGGGTTTTTAGACTAGAAGCCTCCACCGTTTCAATCACCCGCCGCACGTCTTCGGGGGAAGGATTGACGTCCGGCACGTCCACCAAAAACTCGGCTTCGAGGCCATAGCTCTCGGCAAAGTAGGGGGCAAAGTCATGAAACGCCACAAAGGTTTGCCCCGCGTAAGGCGCAAGGCGTTCCGTAAATTCTGCATCCAGAGCCTGAAGCTGCTCAATGTAGGCGGCAGCGTTGGCCCTGTAGTCGGTTTCGCCCTCTGGATCAACCGCAATCAGACCATCGCGAATGGTTTCCACCTGTTGAATCACCCGCTTGGGATCGAGCCAGATGTGAGGGTTATACTCCCCATGGTGGACGTGACCAGCATGGCTATCGCCACTTTCTGCTGCATGCTCATCCCCGTGCTCATCACCGTGATCGTGGCCGTGCTCATCACCGTGGTCATCGCTGTGCTCATCACCGTGACCTTCCACATCCTCGTTGGAGAGAACAGCAACACCCTCACTGGTGTCAATCAACACAAGATCGGCATTACCAGCATTAGCGATGAGGTCATCGAGGAAAAACTCCATCTCCAGGCCGTTCTTCACCAACACGTCGGCATCGGCGATCGCCTGCACATCCGATGGCTTAGCTTGGTAATCATGGGGGCCAACATTGGCCGGCAGCAGTTGAATCACCTCAGCGCGATCGCCCGCCACAGCCTTGGTGAACTGGGTGATGGGGACAAATGTGGTGATCACCTGCAGATCAAGATCATCGGCCTGTTCGATGGCCTCACCCTGGGTTAGCTCCTCATCCGTCACGCCCGTTGGCTCAGACGCACAACTTCCCAATCCAATCACCACCGTGGAGGCGATCGCAAACGAGACCCGGCGCAATAATCCCTGATTTTGAAGCATTATGAACTCCTACAATAACGTCACATCAAAGCTTGGCTAGGCATTGGCCTAGTCTCATGGGCGCAAGAGGTCTGCAACATCTTTGCCATGGGCAAGGACAGACTCTAACGGTGGCTTAGGTAGAGATTGGGTAGACATGGGGACTTGAATCACCAAAAGACGGTGAACGAAGACAGGGCAGAATGAGAATGGTTATCATTCTAGGACATCCTACCGCATCTTTCCATGAATCGTGACCCTTGTCTAATAGCTTTTTAAGCGGATTTGGCATCAGGCGTTGGCTCTTATCCCCGGTGCTTCGCTCAACCTTATGTGCCAAAACCACGACCACGAGGGGCGATCGCCCAAGTGATCAGTTCGCCCTGCTGACCACCTGCCGCTAGGTACTGCCCTTGGGGATGCCAAGCCAGACAGGCAAAGCCGCCGGGGGCTCCCTGGAGGCGCTGGATTAGCGTGTGGGCAGACTTACACAGACAGACGGTTCCATCATCGGCGGCTGAGGCTAGCAGTCGTGAGCCTGGCTGGAAGGCGATCGCCACCACTCGACTCATGTGGACGGATAGCGGTTGGGCCGCCCAGCCGGCATTGGGGTCAGCTTCTTTTTGCCAAATAATCACCTCTTCTGCACTGATGCTGGCTAGGAGAGGTAGCTTATTCGATTTAGCATCACTGGGCCAGGCCAGTTGACGTACCTTACCCGGAAAACCTTGCATCTGCCACGGAGCTGGGTTTCCCATTTCCCATACTAATAGGGTGCGATCGTGGTTGCCCGCCGCTAGGTAACGACCGTCGGACGACCAAGCGATCGCTTCGATAGCGGCGCTGGTTTCCCGTTCTTCTGGAGAGGCATCCCAGGCTTGGCGTTTCCATGTCTTAATCGCGCGATGTCCTGCCACTGAGAGATGTTCTCCCTGGGGATGCCAGGCTAGATCCAGGACTGAGGATGCTTCAAAATCTAGGGTGGCAACCTGAGTTTGGGTCGCTACATTCCAAACCTGCACCGATCGCCCAAAGCTGATGGCTAGCTCTGGATCTGTAGGATGCCAGGCTAAGCGATCGACCCAAACCCGATCTTCCCGTAACGCCTGAATTAACTGGGGTGATTCCGTTAGGCATGACCAGATCTGGGCAGATCCATCTTGCCCGCCGGTGGCTAAAAACTGGCCGTCGGCAGAAAAGGCTAGGGTATCAATGGAGCGATCGCTCTGGGCTTGCAGGACGGTGGCACTTCCAGAAGCGATCGCATACAGGACTACATCACCGGCGGCAGTACCGACGCCTAGGGTTTGACCATCGGGCGACCAAGCGATCGCCGTCACATATTCGGGTAAGGTAGTTTGCCAGTGGAATTTAAGCAAGGGGTGGGTGGTGGGCATGGGACAGAAAACTCAGTGATCACGATATGCAGCTTTGGCGTTGCTGAATAGAGATATGCAACCGGAATGGGAGCAAGATACTCACCCTACCTGGATCGTAAACGAACTGCGAGTATGAGCATCTCGCTCACGGTTCCTTAGCACACATCATCTTGCGATTCAGCAACGCCTTTTCTAAGATAAGAACGGTTACGTTAGACTAAGCATTCTCGAAAACGCTCTAGTAAATTCAGAGATTCTAAATTACGGCCAATAAACACCAGCTCATTCTTGCGGGTCTCATCGGGTCGCCAAGGACGATCTTGACGGCCGTCAAATAACATATGAATGCCCTGAAAAACAAAGCGACAGTCTTCTCCGTCAATATTGAGAATGCCCTTCATGCGGAAAATATCGGGGCCATGATTACGCAACAGCTCTCCCATCCAAGCATTGAGGCGATCGCCATGCAGGGCACCTGGTTCCACAATGGCGATGGAAGCTACGGTTTCATCGTGCTCATGGGCCGTTTCGCTGAGAAATTCAGGATCGATCTGTAGTGCATTGTTAAGGTCGAAGGCAGAGATACCTAAAATATCGTCCATGTCGATCTGGGCATCACGGGTGCGGTGGATCTTAGCGATCGCATTCATCTCCCGAATCCGGCGCTCTAGGTCATCCAATTGTTCAGGGGTAACTAGGTCAACCTTGTTGAGTAAGATGACATCAGCAAAGGCAATTTGTTCTACCGCTTCCTCCGCGTCCCAATGTTGCCAGATATGCTGGGCATCCACCACCGTCACGACGGCATCTAACTGCGACTGGGCCTGCACGTCTTCATCCACAAAAAAGGTTTGGATGACTGGGGCCGGATCAGCAAGACCTGTGGTTTCAATCACGAGGTGATCAAAGCGATCGCGCCGTTTCATCAAGTTGCCAATGATACGAATCAAATCACCCCGCACGGTGCAGCAAATGCAGCCGTTGTTCATCTCGAAAATTTCTTCATCCGCATCCACCACAAGCTGGTGATCGATACCCACCTCACCAAATTCATTGACAATCACCGCTACCTTTTTGCCATGTTCATAGGTGAGGATGCGGTTGAGCAGGGTGGTTTTGCCTGCCCCTAAATAACCCGTGAGCACGGTAACGGGAGTTGGAGTTGTCATCGCAGTCGTGACCATAGGGACGCCTTTATCGGATGTGCAGTAATGAAATGTGTAGTAGACTGACAATGATTATCATTTTAGATCAATTGAACGGCAATGGCTGGGTGATGTACCGAGGTCACCTGTCAGTGCATGGCTGATTCCTAGGCTAACTCATAGGCCGATTCATCCATCGATCGGGGTGAACTAGCTCGGCCAGCCATCGCCAGCCCATGCCATGACTTCATCGACGATCAACGAGATCTGTATGCATACTACTACCCCTGCGCAGGAATTGGCCCCTTGGGCAACAGGTAACCCTAGTCTAGGCAAGCGATCGCTCCCAGAGACCTTGATATTGCCATCCTGGGTGCCGGCCCCCAGGCGCTCACCTTGATCACCCACGTGCGGCAAAAAAAGGCCCCCCTGCGCCGCCGGATCGTAGTCTTGGATAGTGCTGGACAGTAGATGCAGCAATGGCATCACCAATTTGCCGCTTTTGAAATTCCCCCATTTGCGATCGCCCGCTGTCCATCATCCTGACCCCGATCACCATACCCTGGGGAGTTTGGCGGCAGAGCGATATAAGGATCGGTGCAGTTTTATGAACAGTTCCAGGTGCAGCCACCCCAATGGACGAGAGCTGCTTGGCAGGTGACCTGCGATCGCACTCCGGAGCATGGCTGCCTAGCCCACCTGCCAAGGGATCGGATTTGGCTGGCGACGGGGCATCACCTGGACGTGCGGCAATGGTCTCTCTTGTTAGACCTACAGACCGTTAACCCAAGCTTGACCCGGTTGCCCGCCATTTTTACGGAGCAAAAATGGCCAGCGATCGCATCGTGCCGGCCCTCACCAAGGCTACTGTTTAATCGCAGCCGAAAAAAATCAGTGATTTTACGGAGTTTAGACAGTGGCAAGTCGCCAATTCTTGAAGTATGATTACATAGGAGAATCAAATTTAGTTGCGTCTACTACAAAACAATCTGCATCTGCTAGTAAATCATCGGGTTATTCAGTCAATCTGCAGGGGTATCGCTGAATAATCTAGATAGAGTTCACTACCACAATCTCTGACTATGGTTCACAGCTCAAGGCTGTTAGCGGAAGAGGCGATTCAGTTGAGGAAAGCAATAGCCTGTCCTCCTCACCGAGCTGTGTAGGGCGCTACACCATTCATTTGATTCCGCTATTCAACAGTCTTTTTAATATCCTTAACTTGATTCTGAGCCTAGAGTATTAGACCTAGACTGAGGGTTGATTGTGCATGGATACAACGTCAAGGTTACCTATGGTGTTCTGAGGTCGTCTACCATCTAATGTTTACGTTAAAAACATTACCTCAGATGGAGTTTTTCAGTCTTGAGACATTTGTCAATTGGTCAGTTAACGCAACAATTTCAGCTTAACAGTGACCAGCATTTTACCGGTGAACTAGTCGTTCACTCCAGCAGCTTAACTGTTGGACGGTCGGGTGCAACCTATTCCTGGAATCTTTACTTTTTATTGGGGCGGCTTGTTTGGGTCAGCAGTCATGTTCATCGATTTCGTCGATGGCGACGGGCGATTCTGCTCTTTGCTCCCCAGCTTGATCCAGACACGATTCAGTTCTCAGGAACTGTTGATTCTCCCTTCATGGAATATGCCGTGATGATGGGTCTGGTTCGGCAACAGCGGCTGCATCGCAATCAAGCGATCGCCATTGTCGAACATCTCATTTGTGAGGTGCTCTTCGATATCTTGCAAGAGGGCGATTCCTTCGAAGCGATCGCAGATCAATCTGACCTTCTCAAGGCTATGGGAGAACCGATCACCATTCTCAACCCGCGTCAGTTATTGACGAAGGCCTATCAACAGTGGCAAAGCTGGTGTAATGCAGAGCTGGCAAGATATTCGCCTCACCTAGCCCCCTACATTAATAACCGTGAGGAACTACAAAAACGGGTATCGTCTAAGGCCTATAGCATGTTGTCAACGCTCATCGATGGGAAGGCGACCTTGGCTGACCTAGCCGTGACCGTGAAACAGCCTGCTCTCAAGTTGACCCAGTCGCTCACACCTTATTTTCGTAAAGGGCTCTTAAATTTACGATTAGTTCCGGATTTACTGCCACAACAGTTGAGAGACGTTTTGGCAGAGCAGAAGGCTAATCGTTCACCCAAGGTGCTATGCATTGACGATAGTCCTGCTATTTGCCGACAGCTTGAAACTATTCTAAAGCAATCGGGTTATCAATGCGTGAGTGTACAGGATCCGCTCCAAGCTATTCCAAGCCTATTAGAAGAAAAGCCCGATCTCATCTTCTTGGATCTGGTGATGCCGATCGCTAGTGGATACGAAATTTGTTCCCAAATTCGACGAATTTCCATCTTTAAAGATACACCAGTGGTCATTTTAACCGGCAATGATGGTTTGGTTGATCGAGTACGAGCTAAGATGGTTGGGGCCTCAGATTTCTTATCAAAACCAGTGAATCCTCACAAGGTTTTAGAGGTAACTCGGCGCTACTACCCAAAGCAACGGCCTGATGCACTCAGCACTCAGCACTTAGATTCAGGTGGTGCATCGGGCCAAGCACTATTGATGCTGCAATAGAAGCTTTAGGATCATCGATCAACGAACCTATCCGATTAACTATCCGAAGATTAAAGGATAACCATGGCTCAAGGGCAATGCCATCGGTAGGAGCAAAGGGGTGCGATCGCATAGACAAGGTTTGTTAAGACATGGCTATGGGCGGCAATCTGGTTCACACATCAAAACGAGGCACTATATGTCAACGGTTCTACTTGTAGAAGATAGCGTCACTGAGTCCGAAATATTAATGCAATACCTTCAGCAAGCTGGGCTCACCGTTGTCCTAGCCCGCAGCAGCGAAGAAGCTCAAACACATTTGGTGCGTCAGCATCCAGACTTAATTGTGCTGGATGTGATCTTGCCAGGACAAAGTGGCTTTGAGCTTTGCCGCGAGCTAAAAACTAGTCCTGGCACTGATTCTATTCCAGTCATCATGTGTTCAACCAAGGATACAGATGCCGATAAGCTTTGGGGAAATATGTTGGGAGCCGATGCCTATATCCCTAAGCCCGTTAACCAACAAGACTTAGTTAAGGAAATTCAACGATTGATGGGGAGATAATATGGCTACATCATCAATCCCATCCCAAGTCTGGGATCTATCTCAACAGGCCCAAAAGGGAGATCCAGAGGCGATCGCCACGCTCCTTAATCAACAGATGAATCCCCAAGGAATCTGGATTAAAGTCGGCTGGAAAGATGGATGTTTAGGACTGCTTGTAGAAGCTATATCAGTGCCCAATGCTGATACAGTAGTCTCAGATATTTATCCGATTTTAAGAGATCTAAAGATTGAGCCAGTCCAGGCTGTTCGCCTCTATGGACGGCAGCAGGGCAGCCATCTCCCGGCATGGCGACGCGAATTCCAATTGGCAGCTACGCCAGAATCAGGCTACAGTGTGGTTTCTCTGATGGATTGGCTAACACAAGGGAGCGATCGCCCATCCAGTACGAGCCAGCCCCCAGCCGCCCTCCGTGAGTCACGATTTTTAGAATGTCAACTTAGCCCACAGGACAGGATTCTGATTGCTCTAGAAGACATCCAATCTGTCTTTCAGCTAACCCTCCCTGAAATCCTGCCCGTGCCCAATATGCCCCATTGTGTTCTGGGGGTTTATAACTATCGCAGTGAAATGTTGTGGATAGTCGATTTGAGTGCGCAGATTGGACTGATAGATTCCATCACCACTCATCCTCAGGACAATGCCCTCACAGCGATCGCTCTCACTGATCAAGACACCACCCTTGGCTTTGTGATGACGGACGTCGTTGGCATTCAAACCCATCCTGTTCATACCTTAGAGATCGCTACTCAAGCTTTATTTCCAGAACAGTCTTTGCCCTATCTATCTGGATATCTTCAGTCCCTAGGGTTACCCGTTTTGAAGACTAAGGCCGTGATGCAGGATCCCATTTTTCAGGTGCATCTCCGCTGATAGCCTCACGTCAAACGCCAGCCCACCATCCTTCATTCTTTCCTCAAGAGTAAAGCATTGGAATTCAAAGATCCTGTAGCTTCTAAACAGCATGAATAGCCTTAATCGAAATTAGGAAAAAGCAATCAATTCTTGAGCTGAAACTGATCGATCTTATGGCTACTACATTCATTTGGGTATCGAGCAATTGATTATCGATCGGGTCTCATGAGTATGAATTGCACTAGCGTCTTACCCCAACTCATCAACTGGGACAGAGCAGCTTGATACAAGCATTCTCGCATCAGCTTCTGATCCATTAAGCAGCAGCTCGATGTCTATAGGCATGGAGATACCTAACTTCTATCCTAGGTTATTGAGCTTACTGTTGTATAGCTTTTACCGTCACCACTACTTACGGAGATTTAGAGTCAATGACAAGTTTTCAAGTTGGTAGTCACCAAGATCCCAAGATGCTCCATGGGTCTAATACGTCAGATCATGACCTGTTTGCAGATTTTATCACGAGTAGCGCAGATGCTACCGAACCTAATGAAATGCCAGCAGAGCTTAATACTGCCTTCTTAGATAGCCGTCATCAGCAAGAGCAACGGATCACGGATGCGATCGCGGCGGTGGAACAAGAACTTAGCCAGGAAACTGAACAGGCCCAGGTCGCTCTAACTCAAATCAAAGCAGAGTTGGAAACCGTTGGATCCCTTAAAAAACCAGATGTCCTTAAAGACATTGATCGCCTATCGGCCCTGGTGCAGGGCGTGCAGCAAGGCGTCAAAGGACATTTGTCAGATGTTGTACAGAAACAGTTTAGCCAAGCTCGCCAGTCAATTCAGCAGGTTGCTCATCACTTACACCGTACCCAAGAGCTAGATTCCTTACTCCAAGCTGTTGTTGCCTCTGTGCAGCAGTTTTTAGGTACAGAGCGATCGCTCATCTATCGGTTTGAGGGCAGCGATCGCGGCAGGGTTGTGGCAGAAGCCTTGGATGCTGGTTGGACGCCAATGCTGTCAGAATCGTTGCCAGCCCTGTGTTTTGGCTTGGGTCAAGCCATCGATTATCAACGACAACAGATGGTTGTGTTTGATCATGTATCCCGCAGCATCACAACACCCTACCAAAAACAACTGATCGATAAATTTCAGATACAGTCTATGGTAGTCGTACCAATTATACTGGGTGGAACACCTTGGGGGCTACTGGCTGCTCACCAATGTAGTAATCTACGCCATTGGCAAGAAACAGATATTTATTATTTAACTCGGATGGTGGCAGAGATTATACCTAATCTGCAAATCCATTCTTTTAAATTCAAACAAAAACAGTGGGCAGAGCAGAATCACATTCTCACCTTAATTGTTAACCAGATTTATCAAGCAGCTACTGCTGATCAGGTCTTTCGAACTGCAACCGAGGAGGTTCGCAGGTATATCAAGTGCGATCGCGTAGCTGTTTATCGATTTAATCAGGATTGGAGTGGGGAGTTTATTGCAGAGTCGGTTGGGTCAGGCTGGACAAACCTGATGCAAGAGCAGTTTGACAATCCTGTTTTGCGAGCTAATATCAGTGAATGCAGCGTCAAAGATTTAGTTCAGCAAAATCCTCGGATCGTTGATACGTACCTGCGAGAGACAAATGGAGGGCGATTTAGTCAAGGTGAAGTGTATCGAGTCTGCAATGATATCTATACCTCAGACTTTTCCCAATGCTATATCCAAATCCTGGAGCGCTACCAGGCCAAAGCCTATGTGATGGTTGCTATCTATGATAATCACAAGCTTTGGGGATTGATGGCGGCTTATCAATGCAGTGGATCGCGGCAATGGTCCGATGCTGAAGTAGCTATGCTAACCCAAGTGGGTACACAGTTGAATGTCGCTCTGCAGCAATCGACACAAACCACTCGCTTAACTCAGGCGGTGAAGCGTGAACAGGCGATCGCTAAACTCGTGCCTCGGATTCTCCAAGCTAAAGATGAATCCGTCATGTTCCGGTTAGCGGTTCAAGAACTACGTCAACTCCTGAATTGCGATCGCGTTGGGGTTTACCGATTTACACCTGACTGGAGCGGTGAGTTTGTATCTGAATCTGTTGCCAGTGGCTGGGTTCCCCTTGTTG